>JAGBSL010000052.1 GCA_017631875.1 Bacteroidales bacterium
TGTCATACAGCGAGCCGTTGGGAGGCAAGTGGATTGCAGAGATGTCTTTTCTGAGCAGATTCTATCTGAACAGGAATTTCAGAAACGCCGCAAACCCTGACGGAACGTACAACGACTATTACTCATCGTTCAGCAATAACAGATACTTCAGCGAACGAGGCGCACTGACTGTACAGTACGGAAACGACACTACCACAGTACAGTTCGGAGTGATTGCAGATGCCGTCCGGAACGAAGTCTGGTCAAAGTCGATGGGCGTGGAGAACGTGACGGGAAAGGACGAATGGCTGGTGAACTGGAGCCCATGGATATACTACAAATATGCAAAGGATGGTATCAATGTCCGCGCCAGCTACTCGGGCAATGCAAACCGTCCTTCAGCGACATCGGTCACCCCTGCCCTGAACATTTCCAACCCGGTGCAGATCACAGCAGGCAACATATACCTGAAGCCCGCTTACACGCACAACATGTTCGGAATGATTAGCACCAACAACAGGGAGACATTCGCTTACTTTTCCGCGTATGCAAACGCACAGTTCGGAACAAGAAGCACAGTTCAGGCGAGCTGGATGGATGATTCCGGAGTGAGATATGCCATACCGGTAAATTCCCGGAAGCCGCAGACAAGCGCATACACATATCTCTCATATAACCGTCCTATCACCAAAGACAGGCAGCTTACATTCCAGATAGAAGGTTTCGCAAACTACACCGGCGGCACGAGCTACCAGGCGACGTCAAGATTGGACGGACTCGATCTTCAGACCTTCGATTACAACAAGTTCATGGAGGGATTCTGGGGCGACGCCAGCGGCGACCGCTTCTACAATGGTGAGAGCGGATTTGCAGAAAGCAGGACCAGAACAGTCATCTGGGGAGGAGACATGAAGTTCAAATACAGCATAGAGAAACTTGATGTAGATCTCGGCTTCAGCACATCCAACAGAGTATCCAAGTACTCTCTGGACCCGACTGCAAACCTGAACAACTGGACCAATGAGATAATTACTGACATTTTATACAGACCTGGCAAGGACTGGGAGATCGGAACAGATCTGTCGTACAGGTTCTACCGTGGCTACGCCGCCGGCTTCGGCACACCGGAGTGGAGATGGAACATGCAGGTAAGCAAGAGCATCAAGTCAGTGACCCTCGGGCTGAAGGTAGCGGACATCCTGAACCAGAGCAGAAACCTCAGAAGAACTGTTTCAGCAGAATACGTAGAAGACGTCTACAGCAACATCCTCGGCCGCTTCTTCCTCTTCAGCGTCTCGTTCAACTTCGGAAAGATGAACGCCAAGAAGAACAAGAACGTCGAAGGAGCCATGTGGAACATGATGTAACCGAAGTTTTTGCGGTGGGACATGGACTGCATTCATGACATGAAGTCATGGTCCGTATTCATGGCCCGCAGCCACGACTTGCATTCAAGACCAGCAGTTGCCAAAGAGTCCGGGGAGTGTTCTAGTGAAGGTACAACACCAGATGTTCACTAGAACCCGGTTGCAGCACGACTATACGGCATATATGGGCAGTTCTAGTGAATGTAAAGCACAAAATGTTCACCAGAGCCCTGTTACCACATCAGAGATCGGTAAATACACGGAGTTCTAGTGAAAGTGCAGAACCCAAGGTTCACCAGAGCCATGGTGCCACACGACAGAACGGTAAACTCACCGAGTTCTGGTGAAGGTGCAGAACAGAAGGTTCACCAGAACCATGGTGCCACACGACAGAACGGTAAACTCACCGAGTTCTAGTGAAGGTACAGAACAGAAGGTTCACCAGAACCATGGTGCCACACGACAGAACGGTAAACTCACCGAGTTCTAGTGAAGGTGCAGAACAGAAGGTTCACCAGAACCATGGTGCCACACGACAGAACGGTAAACTCACCGAGTTCTAGTGAAGGTGCAGAACAGAAGGTTCACCAGAACCCCTGATAATAACGGTATACGGATAAATCAGCATAGTTCTGGTGAAGGTCTGAACCAAGTTCTTCACTAAAACTTTACAAGGATATGTGTAGCATAATATGACTATCATGCATCATATATAGAGACCATGACGCAAAGTTTCAGCCGAAAAACCCTGCGTCGCGGCACAACAGGGACACAGAAACCAGTCCACCAGGACACGACGCAAAGAAACACGAAGAAAACTCTGCGTCGCGGCACAACAGGGACACAGAAACCAGCCCACCAGGACACGACGCAAAGAAACACGAAGAAAACCCTGCGTCGCTGCACAACAGGGACACTGAAACCAGCCCACCAGGACACGACGCAAAGAAACACGAAGAAAACTCTGCGTCGTGGCACAAAAAGCAAATAAAACAACGACCCGGACAAACTCCGGAATAAACTTAAAGCATATGAAACGTATAGTAACATTCCTAGCCGCTTCGCTGTTAGCAGCAGTGTGCATGTCAGCACAAGACACCAAGACTTACAGAGATCACGTGCCGCATCTGCATTTCACAACAGAAATCAACATGTCCGGCTATGACTACTATAAGTTGAAGCCCGATTCCGGAATATTCGGATTCACGGTTAATCCCGGATACCGTTTCAATGCCAACTGGGCTGTGTATGTTCCTGTAAGCAGCGATATTGTTCTCATGAACAAAACAACTACCAGAAATTATGTAGAACAGACCACAGTCGGCCTTGGTGCATCATATCAGCTCAACATGAAGGACCACAGGGCTCTTGGATTCTCATTGACAGGAGCATCTACGTGCACCAAGTCTGACCTCAATTACTTCAAGGCAAAGGCGGCAGTGAGCTTCGGAATCCATGGCATCGGCTGTGCACCATACGTCAGCATCGGATGCACATACATGAACCACTACCAGAGCGCAATGAAGGATAAATTCATGTTTGAATGTTCCATTGGATTTGCAATATTTTAATTATGAACTGTAAATTAAACATACTCATTACATTGCTCGCAGCAGTGTGTATCAGCGCCTGCATGCCGACCCACTACTACGAGCCCGAAGTTATCGAGACCTCGGACAGCGAAGCAAAAATTTCCTCTCTCGGTGAGGTATGCTGGTTTCAGGTGAACTGGAACCATGTCCAGACCAAATTCCAGCCGGGAAGGGCTTTCAAGCCATTCAAGTATGTGATAGAGATCGAAGGGACAGAATCCGCAGATCCGGTAATCATACAAAAAGACAGTGAACTTGCCGAGCTGACTGCAAGGCTTGAGTCAGAGTTCCCTGAGTTCTATGAAAACTGGCTCCAGGAAAACGAACGAAAGGGATACGGCATCATAGCTTTTGAAGTCCCGGCAAACCCCGCTAAGACAGAACGCAGGATCGAAGTAAAAGTCAGCATTGCGAAAGACTATCGTGACACAGAGAACTGGGGCGTATGGGAAACCGTATTCAGCTCCGTACAGGAAGGCAGCGCTCAATGACAATTCTATTTCACAACCTTTAACCCTAGCAGATATGAGCAGCAATTTCGGCAAATGGAGATTAGAGAAGAAGCCCCTTCTGGTCTCCATCGTATTTGGAGTCATCAGTTTCCTTATCCTGCTGATGATCTCAAACCTTGGATTCGTAAAGGAAAGCAGCAGGACCTTTGAAGGTGCAGACAGTATTTTCTGGACCATTCTGATCGCAATTGCCATGGCCGTTGTATGCTATGTCCTGATGCTTTGCGTCGAGGATTATATGTCGCATTGCGGCAACAAGACCGAAGGAAAGAAGTTCATCCGCAAGACGACACTAAGATACTTTCTGCCGCTGCTTCTTATATTCATAGCCGCATTTGTCATCAGCGGTATCTATGGAGTGAACATCTTCGGAGAGCTGATTATCCTCGGAACGATATACTTTGTGATTACTTTTCCTAAATTTGTAAACAAGAATTTGCCAAAAGAATGAAACGGATCTTACATATAATGACATGCGCTATCGCTTTCGTGCTGTCGTGGGGCATGAACGCATACGCACAGGATAAGGTATTTTTTGTTCCTGATCCTGAAACCGCACGCTGGTCTTACCTGGAAATGGACGGAAACGGTGCCACGACCGCCACAATGGTCTATTCTGTAGACTCGATGACCGGTGATGCCGTCAACGGCAGCGCCAAAGTCAAGTTCGAAAGTGCAGGGAAAGAGTCGTCGGAAGAGACCATGGGCAGCTTCATATACTACAAATTCAAGGACGGAGAGTTCATGATAGACATGAATGCTTTCTTTGAGGCGGATGTATTGGGTGAGCTCATAGATGCCGCCGCAGGTGCCGAGGGCATCGGAGCATCCGAAGAAGAGAAGAAGAAGGCGGTCGAAGAAATGAGGAAACTCATAGAAATATCTGGAGAGGTCAGAGGAATACCAAGATATCCGGTCATCGGTGCTCTTCCTGATTATGAATTCGTGTTCAAGTTATCCTTCGTTACCATTACGGTAAAGGGTACTGAGCGAAAGATATCCGGAAAGGAAAAGCTCACCACGCCGGCAGGAACATTCGATTGTTTCATCATGGAGGAGACAGTCACAACCAAAGCCATGATGCAGAAAGATGTGGAAAAGACCGTTTCATGGTATGCCTACGGAGTCGGCCTTGTCAAAGAAAGCACCTACGACAAGAAAGGGAAACTGGTTTCCACTACCCTCCTGAACAGCATCAACTGGTAAAATCTAGATAATTTTAAAGAGTGACACTATGAAAATACTGAAAATTTTACGTCTTGTATTGCTGGCAGTCGGAGTGATTTGTCTGGCCGCCGCAGTGGCACCTCGCGTCATGGTGCAGGGAAAACCGGATTGGATGATGATTGTGCTACTTGCAATATGCGTTATCGCCATACCCATTTCATACGTACAGCGCATCAAGAAGCAGCAGAGCGAGATGTACCTGTCAAGGACTGAAAAGGGCATGATCATCACGTACATCGTATTATGGTCGATATTCACCCTCATCAGCGTATACGGTTTAGTCACTACCAGCAGTTTGAGACTCTCCGGTCTCGCCCTCGTGTTTATCGGAGTATCCGCCATCATAGACTACATGATCCTCTACAGGCTGAAGAAGGACTTCGAGACAGAACATCCGGAATAGCCTCCGGACGGTCATACGGAACAGACACCGGTGCGACAAATATCCCACAAAACTTGTAGCACCGATAAATCGGACTTTTATCATGAAGCGAACTTTAATCTCTGTCTTGATGTCTTTTATGGTTTTGTCTTCTGCTGCTCAGCATAAGACAGAGGATGTCAGAATACCTATTATCAAATATAATCCGGCAACTTATCTGTCGGACATAGATAGTGCTTTGGCAGACCCTGCATCCTTCGAGTGCCTGTCAGCTGATTCGCTGCAGCTTTCCGGTGAAATCCAAGATATTCTGGAATACTTGTCTGGACAGGATGCATTTATCGTAAGCCTGAAAGCTGGTGACACAGAGATTGCGCCCCAATGGATTGGAATCAAGGACAGGGAACAAGGAAATCTCAAGTATCTGAATGTAGAAGAGGAACGGATCCGACACTCATTGGATATGGTGATCGAGGATCTGTATGGAACTCTTGAAGACTATATTGCAACCTGGCCGGAAGATCAGAAACATCTGTTTTATAATGATCCGCAGGGGTTGTATACATTTCCAAACAAGGGCTTTGCTACGGATGTGGTTGGATGGGGAAACAGTGAAAATCCCAAAAATCCCGTTAAGTTCAAGGCTGCAATTTCCTATCTGCGCACTACAAAACCGGAATGGAACGACGACACATGGGCTGCCGACAGCACTGAAATTGTAAATTTTTCAGAATCAGTCACGGGAATATTGATCAATTATAGCGAAGAAAAACCAAAGTTTGAAGGTCAGGATGCCAATCACTTTTCTAAATGGGTAAACGAAAGACTGACTTACCCGGATGAGGCACTGGAGGACGCTGCAACAGGTCGCGTGACACTTCAGTTCAAAATCGACATGTTCGGCAATCTTGAAGGCGTGAAGGTGCTTCGAGGCAGACACCCGGCATTGGATTCCATAGCATTAAATGTTGTTTCATCTTCTCCTGAATGGACTCCGGCAAAAAATCGCATAGGAGATCCGTGCTACGTCGTATATTCATTCCCTGTTATTTTTACGCCAGAAATGATGTTTGAGGCTTTCATTACTAAAATGTATAATGAGAAGCTCTATGAAGATTATTACTTCCTGCAGAAGCATTGTTCACCGGAACTGCTTAAGAAGCTGCAGGATGCATATACATACGATTCCGATGCTCCTGCCTATGCTACATGGCTGTTCAGAAGCGGCCAGCAGGACAGCAAACCTGGCTCGGATGGCAAGACCATGATGATTGACGTGAAAGCTGATGGCGACTGGTATACATATACTGCCATGGATATGGGCTGGGAATTTACTGGCAGAATCAAGCTGACCTGCAAAGACGGTAAGATCATCATTGAGGATATGGACCTCACAGGAGAATGGGCTAAAGCATTAGTGAGAAATTCATATATATATCATTGGCACAAGACTCAAGATGTAGATTCTACAGTTATGGCGTTTTGTGAGCTTGTAAAACATCTCATGCCGGATATTCAGCTTGATCCTTCTGCAATCAAGGCTTACATCATGTCGGCGGAGAAGGAGAATGCAATGGAGGGTGAGGATCTTCTGAATATCGTTACTGCCGGTAAATATTACACTCCGCTTTGTAGTTGTGACATTTACCCATATATGAAAGAGCAGATGAGTGAAGATACCCTGGCTGCATTTTACAATGTGTACGATTCATGGAAGACGGACATCAAGACAGCACTAAGAGCAATCAAGGATAAATGTTATAGGGAAATATCCATTGAACTGTACGGCAATGACCACGACATAATTGGAAACCGTGAGATTGTCAAATATCTTATAAAGACAGAAAAGTAGTATGAAACAGAGCCTCTTATTTATTTTTATCTCAATGGCACTCCTTTTTGCAGGACCAGATGCTGTTGCTCAGGACACAAAGAATGCAGATCCCCGTTATTTTCTGCTTGATGAACATCCGACATTCAAGGGCGGTTCTCCCAATGATTTCGCATTGTGGGTTACAAAGCATGTCAAGTATCCTAAGTATGCAAAGGAGATCGGTATAGAAGGCACCGTAAAGGTCCATTTCGTTATCGACAAGAAGGGTAAGGTCTCGGAGGCGCATGTTCATCAAGGTGTGCATCCGGTGCTTGATCAGGAGGCGGTCAGAGTTGTCCTGAAATCTCCGAAATGGAAACCGGCTAAAAAGGATGGCAGGCCGGTAAAGGTAAGCTACACTATCCCGGTAATGTTCTATTTCAGTAATTAAAAGTCCACTTAACTAAGTAGTTGAGATTTTGAATTTGACAGATAAATCGGGATTTACCTTACAGACTGCATTCAAAGTTTACTAGACTGAGAGCTGTGACAGATTTTGAGCAAATAATGTCACAGCTACTGCGAAATCAGCTGAAATTCGCCAGAAATCAACTGAGCTGTGTCACATAAACCGGAAAAACTGACACAGCTACGGAGGAGTTCACAAATAACTAAATTCCAATTAAACTAATTAAGTATGAAAACAATTAAACGAATCTTGATACTTATATCAGTGATCATATGCTGCTCGTGTGAGAAAGAGTCACATTGGCTTTGCCATACTTACTGCGGAGATTATGAGACAACTCGAATAATACTTGAGTTTACTGAGGATAGGACTGAATGTGAGGTTACTGAGTGCGATATTGCAGCAGACCCCCTTGGAAGTCATAAAACATATAGGGCATATCTGAATGAAGAAGAGAAGTCCTTTATGCTTAATGAAGGTGATTATGACTCAAGAGTAA
>JAGBSL010000053.1 GCA_017631875.1 Bacteroidales bacterium
ACCTCGAAACACAGGCTGATGATCTCGTGGACCTTGTCAAGAATGGAGACAAAGCTATGAAGGCAACCGGAAAACTTGCTCAGATATACATGACCCAGGACATGAAAAAGATCAACAGATTCATGCACAAAGGCAGCGACAAGGAGGACATAAAGAAGCTGCTTGACGACCGCAACATGAACTGGATCGTTCAGATGAAGGTCATAATGCCTGAAACTCCGACAATGTTCGTCGTAGGAGCAGGCCATCTCCCCGGCAAGAACGGAGTACTTAAACTACTCGAGAACGAGGGATATACTGTCGAGCCGATATATTAAATATAAAAGGAGAGTTTTCGAAATGAGAGCTCTCCTTTTTAGAGTCAAGTTGTTCCAAATTGACGACCGGCCCGGGTAGGGCCGAGATACCCCTCGGGGTGATATGCGAAGCATATCGGGGGTTAAATAATTTCTAGAGTCAAGTCTTGACTCTAGAAATTAAGCGCAAGACCAACACCGCTGCGGCAAGGGCCGACTGTCAGGGTTGCTCCCCTTTTGGCGTTGTAATCATCCGCTATACCCATGAGCATTTTCCTACCGCTGCAGTAGATCGGGATTCCTGCGCCAAGACCAGCGAGGCCGATTCCCGTAAGAAGTCCGCATCCCTGAGGCTCACCATACGATGCAAAACCGATGATACCTGCTACGAGACTGGTTCCGCAAACCCACATGAGTGTAGATCCTGTCGTTATGCGGCGGCGTCCCTTGAAATATTGGTCGCCATAAAGATTGAATGCGACCTGTTCTGCATGCATTTCTCCGAACGGAGTGTGAGAACCCAGATAGAGCCTTCCGTTCTCGTAACGCATTGCGCTGGTTGTTCCCGCCAGTAACGGACTTACTGCAGCCAGACCGAATTCCTGCACATAACCGTTCTGATAGACGATCTTTACAATACTATAAACACTTGCCGAATAAGTAGGGCCATACTGGTTAGCGAAAGCACGATAATATACCATATCCTCCCCTACTTCGTCTACAAGCGCGTCGACTACTCTGGAATCAATGAAATAGATCTTGTCCTGAGCCGAGAGGGCGGCACACGAAAGAAATGCCGCCAGGATTAATAAAAGGGTACGTTTCATGATGATTGGTTTTTAGAGATATGACGCAATCATGCAAGAAACGTACCACTTAAAAGGTGGAAATTCCCGTTATTTCTTCCAGAGCTTAGACATGTCTTCGAGCGTCTTGCCCTTAGTCTCAGGAACGAGTTTCCATACGAAGACAGCTGCAAGGATACATATCACACCGTAAAGGCCGTATGTGAACGCATGGCCGAAGTTCTCGCCCATCGAACCCAGGCTCATGTTGTACATAGGCACGAATGTAGACGAAACTATGAAGTTGAATATCCACTGGAATGCGACCGCAATAGCGACGGCAGCGCCACGGATAGTATTAGGGAAGATCTCCGAGATGAGCACCCAGCAGATAGGTCCCCAGCTGAACATGAATGACGCACTGTAGACCATGATGCTGATTACTGCAATCACCGGCGGAAGCGAAGCAGAGACGCTTGTTACAGCCACACCGGCAGCTCCGAGAGCCATTCCGAGGGATCCCCAGATGAGCAGAGGCTTGCGGCCCCACTTCTCTACGGTAAAGATTGCCACGAGAGTGAACGTGATGTTCACGATACCCATGAGGACAGTCTGCATCATAGGATTGCCCATTCCAAGGGACTCGAATATACGAGGGGCAAAATAGAGCACCGCGTTGATACCTACCGCCTGCTGGAATACGCTGAGCATGATGCCCACGAAGATTACCAGCCAACCATATGTGAAGAGTTTCTCAGTCTTCTCGCTTACAGTAGCCTTGATTTCAGCAAGGATCTCGGCAGCCTTCGCAGATCCGTTGATCTTTGTAAGGATAGTGAGAGCCTGCTCGTCCTTTCCAGTCATCGCAAGATAACGAGGAGTTTCAGGGACAAGGAACAGGAGCACTGTGAACAATCCTGCAGGAACAGCCTCGCTCACGAACATGTATCTCCATCCTGTCTCGATCATCCACTGAGCCTCACCAGGGTTCATGATCTGGTTGATGCCCTCTGCAACCTTCTGGATCGCAGGAGCGATATGGTCGCCGAGGATGATGAAGTTGACGAAGTAAACCACCAGCTGGCCGAAGATGATCGCAAACTGGTTCCATGAAACGAGAGTACCTCTGAGGTTGCTTGGGGCCACCTCCGCTATGTACATAGGGCAGATTGCAGAAGCAAGACCCACACCGACACCTCCGAGCACTCGATATAAGTTGAATGCTATCAGAAGCGAGAATGACGGCTGTCCTTTCTCGAAGAAGAGGAATTCAGGAGCATACGATCCGAGAGCCGAGAGGAAGAAGAACACACCCGCCATGATGAGCGATTTTCTTCGTCCGAGGCGCGAAGCGCATATTCCCGAAAGAGCTGCACCGATCACACATCCGATAAGGGCGCTGGACGATGTGATTCCGTGCATGAAGTCAGTGTAGACAAAGTCCTTGGCACCCATGAAGAATGCCTGAAGGCCCTTTTCAGCACCCGATATGACCGCTGTATCGTATCCGAAAAGCAGTCCTCCGATAACAGCAACAAGGACTATCGAAAACAGATAGCCCTTGCTGCCTTTATTTGTATTATTCATTAGCAGTACATGTTAAGTATTGCTTCATACAATTCCTGCTTGCCGGAAGTCTGCTTAGGCTCGTTAACCTCCTTACCGTAAGCGTAAACATCCTCGAGAGTAAGCTCGCCGTTCTCGAACTTCTTACCGAGACCCTCGTCGAAGCTTGCATAACGCTCCTTCACCATCTGGCAGAGTGGAGACTCCTCGAGAAGAGCCGCTGCGTTCTCGAGAGCGCGTGCCATTGCATCCATTGCTGCGATGTGAGCGATGAAGATGTCCTCGAGGTCAGTAGAGTTACGACGTGTCTTGGCGTCGAAGTTAGTACCACCGTTTCCGAGGCCGCCGTTGCGGATGATCTGCATCATGGCCTGAGTGAGGTCGAATGCGTCGATTGGGAACTGGTCAGTGTCCCAGCCGTTCTGGTAGTCACCGCGGTTAGCGTCGATAGAACCGAGCATGCCTGCATCAACTGCGCATGCGAGCTCGTGCTCGAATGTGTGACCTGCGAGAGTAGCGTGGTTAACCTCGATGTTCACCTTGAAGTCCTTGTCAAGACCGTGAGCCTTGAGGAAGCCGATCACTGTCTCAGTGTCAACGTCATACTGGTGCTTTGTAGGCTCCATCGGCTTAGGCTCGATGAGGAATGTTCCTGTGAAGCCCTTTGAGCGAGCGTAGTCGCGAGCGAGGGTGAGCATCATTGCGAGGTGCTCCTTCTCGCGCTTCTGGTCTGTGTTGAGAAGGCTCATGTAACCCTCACGTCCACCCCAGAACACGTAGTTTGTACCGCCGAGCTCGATAGTAGCGTCGATAGCGTTCTTGATCTGTACGGCTGCGCGTGCCACAACGTCGAAATCAGGGTTTGTAGCCGCACCGTTCATATATCTCTTGTTACCGAATACGTTTGCAGTTCCCCAAAGGAGCTTGATGCCAGTCTCAGCCTGCTTCTCCTTAAGATAAGCTACGATCTGCTTGAGGTTAGCCTCATACTCCTCAACGTTCGCGCCCTCGTCAACGAGGTCTACATCGTGGAAGCAGTAGTACTCGATACCGATCTTCTGCATGAACTCGAAACCTGCGTCAACCTTATCCTTAGCTGCCTGGATAGGGCATGCAGCACCGTTCCAAGGGAAAGTCTTTGTACCGCCACCGAACTGGTCTGCACCCTCTGCGCAGAGTGTGTGCCACCATGCCATAGAGAACTTGAGCCACTCAGCCATTGTCTTGCCGAGGACTACCTTCTTTGCATCATAATAGCGGAACGCCATAGGGTTCTTGCTTTCCTTACCTTCAAACTGAATCTTTTCGATTCCTGGGAAAAATTCTTTTGCCATAGCTTTAGTTTATTAATTGTTTATAGTATTAGATTTCTCGACTTCGCTCGAAATGACAGGCTAAAGCCTTGATTTCCATGTTTCATATGCCTCAGTGTACTCTGCAGTATGTGCCGGCTCGATCACGGCGAGCTTCTCGAGAGTAGCGAAGGCTTCTGTATTGTCCTTATAGATACCTGCTCCGATACCCGCTCCCTTGGCTGCACCTACAGAACCATCTGTGTCATATAGCTCGATCACCGCACCGGAAACTCCTGCGAGAGTCTCGCGGAAGATAGGGCTGAGGAACATGTTGGCATGTCCTGCGTGGATCTTGTTTACATTCATGCCCATCTGCTCCATGACCTCGATGCCGTACTTGAACGAGAACACGATGCCTTCCTGCGCCGCACGAAGAAGATGCGACTTGTCATGTACATTGAAGTTCACTCCGTGGATAGAACTGCCGACTTCCCTGTTCTCGAGCATACGCTCAGCACCGTTTCCGAAAGGCATGATGCTTACGCCTGCGCTTCCTATAGGAGCCTTGGCCGCAAGATCGTTCATCTCGGCATAAGAGATACCCTCCGGTGCGACGTTCCTCTTCATCCACGAGTTCAGGATACCTGTTCCATTGATGCAGAGAAGTACACCGAGACGTGTCTGATCCGGCGTATGGTTTACATGCGCAAATGTATTTACGCGAGATTTAGGATCGTAGTTGACATCTCCGAGGACTCCGTATACGACACCTGACGTACCAGCCGTAGAAGCGATCTCACCAGGATTGAACACGTTGAGCGACAGCGCGTTGTTAGGCTGGTCGCCAGCACGGTATGTGATTGGGGTTCCTTCTGCAAGTCCGAGTTCAGCAGCAGCTGCCGCGCTTACTCTTCCCTGCTCGGAGAATGTAGGCTTGATGTCAGCGATAAGCGATCTGTCGATGCCGTAATAGTCCAGAAGCATCTGCGCTGGAGCACCCTCTGCAAAATCCCAGAGCATTCCCTCTGAAAGACCGGAGATGGTCGTGCAGATTTCGCCGCTGAGCTTCATCGCGATATAATCGCCCGGAAGCATGATCTTATAAATCTTCGCATAGAGCTCAGGCTCATTCTCCTTAACCCATGCAAGTTTTGACGCTGTAAAGTTACCTGGAGAGTTAAGCAGGTGTGACAGACAGTTCTCATGTCCGATCTGGTCGAATGCCTTCTGGCCGTATGGAACGGCACGCGAGTCGCACCATATGATCGAAGGGCGAAGGACATTCTGGTCCTTATCCACGCATACGAGTCCGTGCATCTGATATGAGATTCCGATTGCCTTGATGTCTTTCGGATCGGCCGCGGAAGCAGCCATGATGTCAGCTGTCGCGAGCTTGAGATTTTCCCACCATGAAGATGGTTCCTGCTCTGCCCAACCTGGTTTTACTGCAATGATCGCAGCCTCTGACTTTGGATAGAATGCCGAAGCGACACATTTGCCGCTCTGGGCATCCACGAGGCTCGCCTTTACCGACGAGCTTCCGATATCGTAGCCTAAAAGATACATAGTTATAGTTTTAGCTGTTATAACGCAAATTTAAGCAAAGATAACTACAGATGAAAGCATTGTGCCGAAAATACGCTAAGTATTTAACTTAATAACTGACTATCAGATATTTATAATGCGTGCAAAAGTGGAGAAATTTACAATATTCTTCTTGGAGAACAAGGATTTGTTCAGCTGATAGAGCCTTGCAGGCTTATGGCTGACATGCTTCTCATACTCGTCGGTCTCCACCAGAACACCGGCAGAGAATAGCTTCTTGCGGAAATTCCTGTTGTCCAGTTCTATGCCGAAGACCGCCTCCAGAAGGTTCTGGAGCTGGCGTACCGTAAACTTCTTCGGAAGAAGATTGAAGGCAATCGGAGACCACAGGATATCCTTCTGAAGAACTGTCAGAGCATCGGAAAGTATGTCCATGTGGTCCATGATCAGATGGTGTATATCGTCGACATTCCGCCAGACGGCACCCTGACGCTTGGTATAGCTGACCATACCCGGGTCAAGCTTCACAAGCGCATAGTAACCTACTGTCACTACCCTATCTGTCTTGATGCCGTGATACTGGCATATCCACTGGAGCTCACTCTGGTCGACTCTGTCCGGATCCGAGAAGATAGAGGTCTGCTTCAGGTACAGATCCTTAAGACCGGTACTCGCCTCCAGCACCCTCGCGGCCGCCTCCGGGAGAGTCTCGTTCTCCCGGATCATGGCACCAGGCAGCTTATGCCCTCCATCGTCATACAGAGGGTCAGCATTGCGCCGCCTTACAAGGAGGGCCTTGAGGTTTTCTCCGTCAAATCCGAATATCACACAGTCGACGGATATGGCCGAGTTGGTCTGTACGCTTGACATTACAATACAACCTTCATTGCCAGACCATTGTACTTCACGGTCTTTGCCTTGCCGACTCCATTCTTGGAAACAGGGATGATGTTGAATATCCTCTCTTCAAGCTTTCCAGGAAAATCTCCACCTTTATATTCTCCGATAGAAAGCAACCTCATGCTGTCATCATAAGAGAATTCGACCATAGCATAAGCACCCTTCTCATAATTGTAGTTCACGTTCTCGTCCTCATAGAGGGTGAAGGTTCCGTCAGCACCCTGATATACATACAGGTCGATCACATCAGCCGGCTTCTCGTCCGACCACTGGATCTCAGGACCGAAAGGAACAACCGATCCGGCGCGTACATACAGTGGCATGCGTCCATATGGAGCACCGACGGTCTTGGTGATTCCGCCCTCGACGAACTCGTTGCTTCCGAACTCATACCAACCCTCGCACTCAGGGAAATATACCTCACGCTCGCGTGCACCATATTCATATACTGGCGCAACGAGGAATGCTGGACCAAACATGTACTCATCACCGATGTTCAGGACATTGGCATCAGCCATGAAGTCCATAACAAGCGGACGCATGATGGTATAGTCATCGAAATATGTCTTTCCTGCAAGCGAGTAGATGTAAGGCATCAGGCTGTAGCGAAGCTTAGTGTAATATACAATGGATTCATATGCCGGATGTCCTTCTGGAGCTATTTCCCAAGGCTCGCGGAACGGGAACTGACCGTGGGCGCGGAAGAGCGGGCAGAAGGCGCCAAACTGGAACCAGCGGGTGTTGAGTTCACGCCACTCCTTCATATCAGCATTTTCCTTGCCGGTATAGTTCCATACATTCTGACCTGCAACATAACGGTTCTCCACGCAGAAGCCTCCGATGTCCATAGTCCAGTAAGGAATACCGCTGACAGCGAAGTTAAGACCTGCCGAAATCTGAGCTTTCATATCCTCCCAACGGGTCGCGATATCGCCGCTCCATGTAGCTGTAGAATATCTCTGAAGACCTGCGAAGCCGCTTCTTGTAAGCAGGAACACGCGCTTGTCAGGATCCACTCCACGCTGACCGTTATATATCGCGTCGGCGTTTACGATAGAATAGGCATTGAAGAACTCTGTTGACGAACCGAGAGCCGTAGGGCCGCAAAGTGCCTTGCGATAGTCCATATCTGTACAGTCGCGTACGTTAGGCTCGGAAGCATCCATCCACCACGCGTCGATGCCGAGCGGATAATAATGCTCATACATCTGCTGCCAGAAGAGCTCGCGGGCACCCGGAGCGTATGCGTCATAGAAACCGTAGAGGTAACCCTGGCCGATCCAGTCGCGCACGCCGTCCTCATTGGCCTTGTTATACATCCAGCCCTTGTCATTGAACTCCTTATAGTGCTCGGTCTCCACATAGAACTTAGGCCATACAGATATCATCATACGGCCGCCGAGGTCGTGGATAGAGTCCACCATGGCCTTAGGGTCAGGGAATCTTGCAGGATCAAACTCATGGCTTCCCCACGCATCCTCCTCCCAATGGCTCCAGTCCATAACTATATTATCTATAGGTATGTTTCTCTGTCTGAAACCCTGGAGAGCCTCGATCATCTCTGTCGATGTCTTGTATCTCTCACGGCTCTGCCAGTATCCCATCGCCCATTTAGGCATTACGGGAGCCTTACCGGTAAGTGTTCTGTAACCGCTGATGACCTCATCCATATCATCACCCGCGATGAAGTACCAGTCCATCTGCTTGGTCATCTCGCTCCACCACTGATGCTTCGCCTGCTGAGCAGGATCGACGACATCATAAGCACGCAGACCGCAGTAGGAAACATCTCCATCAGGCTTCCACTCCACCTTGAGAGGAGTCTTCTCCCCTGCCTGAAGATGTACGGAGAACTTGTAGGCATTTGGATTCCATGCTGTACGCCAGCGCTCAGGGACGACGGTTTCGCCGCCTACCTTGACTGTAGTATATCCCGCATAGTATAATATGAACTGATATTCACCTGTAACCGGAGCCTCAATGAATCCCTCATATGTAATGTCAGAACCATAGAAGCGGAATCCTTCCGGAAGATTGACTACGCGCGCCATTTCAGGAGCCACCAGATGCTCAAAATAGAGCTTAGGTTCCTCACGGACGATGGTCTCGCCCTCGGCAGGCACATATGTACCTGTCAGGCGACCTTCCTTACCTGTCATATCATAAAGGTTGAATACCTCGCCAAGCTGCTTGTAATCAGAAGGATTACCGAAGCGCATTATCGAATAGCTGTCCATCAGGACGCCATAACCCTTGTTGGAAACGATGAACGGCACAGATACCTTCGTATTATACTGGAAGAGTTCCTCGTTCTTTCCCTTATAGTTGAACTCGTCCGCCTGATGCTGACCAAGACCATAGAAAGCCTCATCCTCCGGCGACTCGAACACCTGACGGAACGAATATCCATGAGTGCCTTCTACCTCGATCGGAGAGAAAGACTTTCCGCCACCTTCCTCTTCACGCAGGAGGACATTGCCGTCCAGATCTGTGAACCACACCTCTCCTGTAGACGCAAGAACGTTAGCCTTTATTTCCGAAGTCGACACCGTAACGGTATCACCGTTCTGCTCTACCGCAAAACCGGTCTTTTCCACTGCGGGTATGATGACCAGACTTTCAGGATCTGCAAACTTCCTGTCTGGTGTTGCAGACACATGGATCAGCTTTTCACCCATGACCTCAAGGCGGACCAGCTTAGGGCCACACTCCGAAGGCTGCTGTACCTTCACGGTCACACCGTTTTCATTCACTTTGCACACGTCCGCGCATGCGCCCAGTACGAGCAGCGCAGAAAGCAGAAACAGTTTGGTTTTCATATTTCAGGTTTTATTTGAATATCAGACTATTAAGAACACATATGGACTTTTCCTTCTGCTCGGACTCGAACTTCAGGTAGATGGCATGCTTGCCGGTCAGGGATTCTGCTCCCTGAAGACCGATCACAAGATCTGTCTCCTCTGACGGCATGTCGGCTTTAAGCTCGGCTGTTCCGAGAACGACTCCGCCCTGCGAAGTCCATGGTCTGTCAGCCATTACGGTGATCTTGCCGTCTACACCCTCAGGAATGACACCGAGGACCAGCTTAAGGTCATTGCGGCCTGCGGTCTGCGTAAAGTTGAAGTACTTGTATCCGACAATGGATCCATCGGTATTGTTCACTACAGGATTGTGGTTGTTCCTAAGCGCATATGGCGCCTCGAACTTGTCGTCTGTGCCATAACCCGAAGCGACATACGAGCCATAGAAGATCTTGTTCGGCCAATTGTGCTCGGCAACCTTCGGTCCTGTGTACCAGCATGCTATGCCGGCAGAGTACTTCTCAAGAGGATCGAGACCCTCGAGAGCGAATCCCTCCGAATTATATTCACCTTCGGTAATCACGACCTTGCCGTCTTCTACCTTGACAGTAATCGGAGCGACCATTGCCTGGCGCGCAAACTCGTCCAGACCAGTCTGCCTGTGATAGAACACATACCACTGTCCGTTTATCTCGCAGATGCTGCCGTGGGTATTGCCGCTTACCGTCGCTGACGCTATCGGATTGCCGGCCTCATCGATCTCGCGGCCACGGCCGTCGATTATCGTTCCACCGTATGTCCACGGACCCAGAGGCGCATCACTATACGCATATGCGAGAGTATAGTTGGTGACCGGAAGACCGAATTCACCATGGTTGGTCCAGCGGCTGTATATGAATACGTATTTATCCTCTATCTTACGAATAGACGACGCCTCAAAGAAACGGAACAGGCTGTCCTCCATGCCGCCAGGGACCATGCCCTCAATGATCTGGGTACCTTCCTTCACTGTGCACATGGTCTCAGGATCCAGTTCCGCTGCATATGAACGTTCGAATCCCCAA
>JAGBSL010000054.1 GCA_017631875.1 Bacteroidales bacterium
GTATCGGTCGGAGAGTCCATCATCACAATCGGATAAGTCATGGATACTATCATAGACAGCCTTGTGCAGTTCCTGCAGTACACAGGATTCGCAAGCATCACGTTCAAGCATCTTGTGATGATGTGCATAGGCATAGCATTCATCACAATGGCTATCAAGAAGGACTGGGAGCCGCTGCTCCTGGTTCCGATAGGCTTCGGAATAATCATAGGAAACATACCTTTTGCACCGGGACTTCAGATCGGCATATATGAAGAAGGTTCCGTATTGAACATACTATACCAGGGTGTGCAGCACGGTTGGTATCCACCTTTGATATTCCTCGGAATCGGAGCGATGACCGACTTCTCGTCACTGATCTCGCAGCCTCGCCTGCTGATGATCGGAGCAGCAGCCCAGGTCGGCATATTCGGAGCATACATCGCCGCGATGCACCTTGGCTTCACCCCGGCTGAGGCCGGCGCCATAGGCATCATCGGAGGCGCTGACGGTCCTACAGCCATCTTCCTCACCTCCAAGCTGGCGCCTCACCTGATGGGTCCTATCGCAGTATCAGCATACTCATACATGGCACTTGTGCCTGTGATCCAGCGTCCTATCATGCTGATGATGACCACGAAGAAAGAAAGACTCATCCGCATGAAGAACCCAAGAGAAGTGACCCAGAGAGAGAAGATCATCTTCCCTATTGTCGGCTTCATCATCACGGCCCTGATCGTGCCTTCGGGCCTTCCGCTGCTTGGCATGCTGTTCTTCGGCAACCTTCTCAAGGAAAGCGGAGTGACAAAGAGACTGGCCGAGACCGCACGCGGACCGCTCATCGACGTGGTTACAATCCTGATCGGAGTCACGGTAGGATGCTCGACTCAGGCAGACGTCTTCCTGACAGGAGATTCCATAAAGATCTTCTTCCTCGGACTGCTTTCCTTCATTATAGCGACAATATGCGGAGTCGGCTTCGCAAAGATCATGAACCTGTTCTATAAAAAAGGAAATAAAATTAATCCGCTCATAGGTAACGCAGGAGTGTCTGCTGTTCCGGATGCGGCAAGAGTATCACAGAACGTAGGACGCGAGTTTGACCCGCAGAACCACCTCCTCCCTCACGCCATGGCCCCTAACGTGGCCGGTGTGATCGGTTCGGCCGTGGCTGCCGGTATCCTCCTCAGCTTCCTTGGATAAACTACTATGATTTTACTTGAAAATAAAATATACATCCTGGACGGCGCCATGGGCACGATGATCCAGAAGTTCGGAGTTGCGGAGGCAGACAACAACAGCGAACGCCTCAACCTGACACGCCCGGACGCCATAAAGAAGATTCATAAGGAATACATTGCGGCTGGCGCCGACATCATAGAGACCAACACATTCAGCGCCAACGCGATCTCGCAGGCTGAATACGGATGTTCCGACCTTGCACCTCAGATGGCATACGAAGGCGCACGAATAGCGCGCGAAGCGGCTGACGAAGCCGCGGCCATTGCAGCCGAGATCGGCCTTACGCGCAAGGTGTGGGTCGCAGGAAGCATGGGCCCGACATCGAAGTCGCTGTCCCTCTCACCTGACGCTTCGGATCCGGCATTCAGGCCATACTCCTTTGACCAGATGTATGAGGCATACCGCGAGCAGGCCGAAGCTTTGATCCGCGGAGGAGTCGACATGATTCTTATCGAGACCTGCTTCGATTCACTGAACACAAAGGCGGCATTGTCGGCGATTGCAGACTGTCAGGAAGGTTTCCCGGTGATAATCTCAGTATCAGTGAGCGACAGGAGCGGCCGCACATTGACAGGTCAGACACTTGAAGCATTCTACACGTCAGTCAAGCACTACCCTATCCTGGCATTCGGACTGAACTGCTCGCTGGGAGCGTCAGACATGACCCCGCTTGTGGAGGACATGGGCAGATGGTGCGGATGCGCCGTAAGCTGCTATCCGAACGCCGGTCTGCCAAACGAGATGGGAGGCTATGACCAGAGTCCTGAGGAGATGGCGCAGCATGTCAAGGAAATAGCATCAAGAGGCCTCGTCAACATTGTCGGAGGCTGCTGTGGCACCACTCCTGACCACATCAGGGCCATTGCATCAGCCATAAAAGGCATCAAGCCACGCGCGCTTGACCTCCCGTCCACAAAAAACGCCAAAATCATGGACGGCAGTTCAAATTTCGGTGTTCCGTCCATGAAAACCGCCAAAAACGTGGACGGCAACATGGCAGAGTCATTAAAAGTCAGCGGACTGGAGGCTGTGACAGTGGACGTAAAACTGAACAATTTCACCAATGTAGGCGAAAGGACCAATGTCGCAGGCTCGAGAAAGTTCGCACGCCTGATAGCCGAAGGAAAGTTCGACGAGGCTCTGCAGATTGCAGCCAAGCAGATCGAGGACGGCGCTACCATCATCGATATAAACATGGACGATGCCATGCTGGACAGCACGAAGGAGATGGAGCGCTTCGTGCGATATATCTCCAATGATCCCGCTGTAGCAAAGGCTGCCCTGATGATAGACTCGTCACATTGGGAAACCATTCTTGCCGGCCTTAAGAATGCACAGGGCAAGTGCATCGTCAACTCCATCAGTCTGAAGGAAGGTCCTGAGGAGTTTGTCAGAAAGGCAAAGGCTATCAAGGCACTCGGAGCAGCCATGGTAGTGATGGCATTCGACGAGGAAGGCCAGGCAACCACATACGAGAGGAAGATAGCGATCTGTTCAAGAGCCTACAAGTTGCTTACGGAAGAGGCAGGCGTTGCACCGCAAGATATAATCTTTGACGTGAATATCCTTTCCATCGGAACTGGCATCGAGGAACACGCTAAATATGCAGTGGACTTCATAGAGGCCGTCAGATGGATAAAGGCAAATCTTCCTGGAGCACTTACCTCCGGAGGGGTATCTAATCTTTCATTCGCATTCCGTGGCAACAACGCCGTGCGTGAGGCAATGCATTCAGCATTCCTATATCACGCGATCAAGGCGGGCCTTGACATGGCGATTGTCAATCCGTCCATGCTGCAGATCTATGACGAGATCGAGCCGGAACTGCTTAAATGCGTAGAAGACGTTATCTTCGACACGGACGCACATGCGACAGAAAGGCTCATAGACAAGGCGGCAAGGATGAAGGATGAGGCTGCAAGTAAATCAGAAGTCCATCATGAGCATCATCACCATCATTGTTCATGCGGCTGCTGTCACGACCACTCGGACACAACAGCCTCCCGCCTGAACACCGCCCTCATTAAAGGCCGCACAGACACCCTGAAGCAGGACCTTGAAGAGGCAATGAAAGAATACGGAAGCGCGGTGAGGATCATAGAAGGTCCCCTGATGGAGGGTATGGAAGCGGTCGGAAAACTCTTCGGCGAAGGCAAGATGTTCCTTCCGCAGGTCGTCAAGTCAGCCAAGGTCATGAGAGATGCGGTGGAGATCCTCCAGCCATATATGGATTCGGCTGCTGACACAACCGAATCCACAAGACCGAAGATTGTCATCGCCACAGTCAAGGGAGACGTCCATGACATAGGAAAGAACATCACAGGCATTGTACTGAGCTGCAACGGTTTCGACATCCACGACCTCGGTGTGATGGTCGACAAGGAGACAATCCTTTCGGAAGCCGACAGGATCGGAGCCGATATCATTGCTGTCAGCGGACTCATCACTCCGTCGCTTTATCAGATGGAAGAACTCTGCCGGGAGATGAAGTCAAGAGACATGAACACTCCTCTTTTCATTGGTGGAGCGACTACCTCAGCGCTGCATACAGCCGTGAAGCTTGCACCTCTTTATGAGCATGTATTTTACGGCGCAGATGCATCTGCAGCGGCAGTTCTTGCAAACAGATGCATGCTTGACAGAGAAGCTTTCGAGGCGGAGCAGCATGCCGAGCAGGAACGCTTGAGAAACATGTACAATAACAAGGATCGCGAGGCTGATACGGCCGACGAAGAGATGAAAGCGGCGCCGCTCCATAACGACACTCCGGCTATCCCATGTCCCGCAGACATCGCGGCGAGGGAGCTGAAGACAGAAGAAGTCATGCCGTACTTCGACTGGAGGATGTTCTACGCCATCTGGGGAGTGAAATTCGGAAGCGCATCGCCGGAAGCGATGGAACTCATGCAGCTTCGTCAGGATGCGGAAGACGAATTGGCTTTAGGCAATTTCAAGATCATGCTGTCAGCGCGCTTCTTCATGGGAGTATCCGAAAACGACTGCATTAAGGTAAAGGAGTCATTCATCATGCCGTTCATGAGGCAGGAAACAGGTGCGGGGTTATCACTATGCGACTTCGTAGCTCCGGCACCCGCGGTAGGATCCCCTTTCGGAGTCTTCACAATATGCGTAAAAGCAAGAAACAACGCCCATGAAGAAGGCTGTTGCTGCCCGGCATGCAGCAACAAGTACGAAGATATGGTGGCAAAAGCCGTAAGACTGACCATGGCCGAGGCTGCATCGAAGTGGTTGGATAAGGAGATTCTTCACTTCGTTCAGAATAACAAAGGCGGCAGCCTGAATGACATCAAGGTCATCAAGCCGGCCGCAGGCTACTCAAGCTGTCCGGATCACACCCTGAAACGCGACATAATGATGCTGCTCTCAGGAGAATATGATCTCGGAATCAAGCTGACCGAGAGCTTTGCAATGATTCCGGAAGCAAGCATCTGCGGACTGATATTCATGCACCCGGAAGCCCGTTATCCGGAAATCCGTCGCATCAGCAGAGAACAATACGAAAATTACGCGGCACGAAGAGGCATGGACGATGAAACTGCCCGCCGCTTCCTCGGCCACCTCCTCAAAGCGTAACAGATAACCAATTGATTACCAAACAACTACGCAAGTATCCTGCATGGCACGGAAGGCAGGACACACATCCAAAACATTGAGGCTCAACACTATAGAAGAACACACAAATAATGAAGGTAACAGACATATTGGCCAGCAGCACGAAGGCATACCCGTCGCTTGAGATTGTGCCGCCGATGAGGGGCATGACAAAGAACGAACTGCTCGAAAGCATCGCTCCGTTCATGGAGTTCAGTCCGAAATACATCAATGTGACCAGTCACAGGGATGAGTATGAATTCAAGAGCGAGGCCGACGGAAGCTTCAGCCGTCACCTGGTGCGCAACCGCATCAGCGAGACGACCGTTTGTGCGGCAATCATGGACAGATATGATGTGGAGGTCATTCCGCATATCATCTGTGCAGGTACAACCAAAGAAGAGATCGAAAGCAAGCTTGACAATCTGGAGTTCCTGGGCATCAACAACATAGTCGCGCTCAGAGGTGACAGCATGGCCAGCGAGAAACGCTTTACCCCTACTCCTGGAGGATATGCCTACGCAAGCGAACTCGTAGAAGGAATCAGAAACTATCAGGGAAGCGCCAGCTATCAGAGAAGGAGCAAGGCAGACGACAGGTACTTCTGCATCGGTGTGGGAGGGTACCCTGAGAAGCACTTCGAAGCGCCGAACCTGGAGAGTGACATAGCCAACCTCAAGAAGAAGGTCGACGCCGGAGCCGACTACATAATCACGCAGATGTTCTTCGACAATCAGGTATATTACGACTTCGTCGACAAATGCCGCAAGGCCGGAATCGAGGTTCCGATAATACCTGGCCTGAAGCCGATATCATCATACAGGCAGCTGACATCGCTTCCTGAAGCATTTTCGCTGGATATTCCGGTAGACCTGACCAATGCAATCGAAGAAGTCAAGGACGAGAAGAATGCCATATATCAGATAGGTACGGAATGGTGCGCCATGCAGTGCAAAGACCTTATCGCCCACGGCGTTCCTGCTGTCCATTTCTACACGATGGGCAAATCCGAAAACATCACCAACATTCTGAAGAAATGTTTCTAATTTTTAAGGTTTTTCGGTTGTTTCCTTAATCTTTTATTATTAGATTTGCAAGATTGATATAGAATTTAAAACAAAAACACATAATTAGTCAAAAATATGCAGAACAAATTGCAAGAACTGACAGACAAGCTCTACAATGAGGGTCTGGCAAAGGGAAAACAGGAAGGCGAGGAAATCCTTGCCAAGGCAAAGGTTCAGGCAGAAGAGATTGTAGCCAAGGCTAAGGCCGAGGCTGCTGCAATCGTTTCTGCTGCTAACAAGGAGGCAGAAGACCTTAAGACCAAGGTTCAGGGCGACCTCAAGATGGCTGCAAGCCAGAGCGTAGCTGCCACAAAGAAGGACATCGAGACTCTCGTGGTTACAAAGATGACCGCCGGTGAGGTAGCAAAGGCACTTACATCGGCTGAGTTCGTAAAGGAAGTCATCATGGCTGTAGCAAAGGGATTCAACACTGAAGAGCCTGTTGACCTGGAGGTAGTTCTCCCTGAGGCTCTCAAGGCTGATCTTGAGTCATTCGTGACAAAGGAGCTTGCAACAGTCCTCAAGTCAAACGTAGAGGCATCTTTCACAAAGAAGATCGCAGGCGGATTCACAATCGGTCCAAAGGACGGCGGATACTTCATCAGCTTCACTGAGGAGACTTTCAACGCCCTCATTTCTGAGTATCTCAGACCTGCAACTAAGAAGATATTGTTTGGATAATGAACAATTACGAATACATAATAACCAGTCTCCCGGACATAACCACCGGATGGAAATTCGGCGAGAAGACCCCTGAGGACTACATCGAAGAGATCACAAGCCTCTGTTCAGCAAAGGACAAGGCTGCGATCGCTTTTCTGCTTGAAGGCTTCGATGACACAAAGCTTGCTCTGGAATTCTACATCTCCGCGATCACGCACAGGAACAGGTTCATCAGGGAGTACTTCCTCTTCGACCTCAACGTGCGCAACGCAAAGGTAAAGTACCTCAACAGAGCACTTGGAAGACCGGCAGACAAAGACGTCCTTACCTTTGGCGAGGAGGCTCCTGTGTCAGTGCTTGACGCTGTCGCAGCAGAGTTCGAGGAAGCAGCCGCTCTTGAGGCGGTGTTCAATCTCGGTGACATACTCGCAAGAGAGAGAGGCATCGACGACCTTATGTGGGACAAGATCAGCTCACTGACAACATTCCACTACTTCGACATCGAGGTGATTCTCGGATTTGTGGCCAAACTGAACATCGTTGCACGTTGGTTCAGACTGGACGAACAGACCGGACGTGAGATGTTCAAGAAGCTGGTAGACGAAGTAAGAGGCACATTCAAGGGTGTCGAATATAACGGATAATTAATAATCAAGACAATATGAAAACAACAGGAAAAGTTACGGGTATCGTATCAAACCTCGTTACAGTCGAAGTAAACGGTCCTGTGTCTCAGAACGAGCTCTGCTTCATCACCGTAGGTGACACACAGCTCATGGCTGAGGTCATCAAGGTAAACGGCAAGTATGCGGCTGTACAGGTGTTCGAGAGCACCCGTGGACTCAAGAACGGAAACGAAGTGGTCTTCGAGGACAAGATGCTCGAGGCGACTCTCGGTCCAGGTCTTCTTTCCAGCAGCTACGACGGTCTGCAGAACGACCTGACCACAATGACAGGAGTATTCCTCAAGAGAGGAGAATACACCGACCCTCTCAACCACGAGAAGCTTTGGGACTTCACCCCTATCGCAAAGCCAGGCGACAAGGTAGTCGCAGCTGACTGGCTCGGAGAGGTGAAGGAAGGATGGCTTCCTCACAAGATCATGGTTCCATTCGCATTCAAGGGCGAATATACAGTGAAGTCTGTAGCCGAGGCAGGTCAGTACAACATAGACAAGACTATCGCAGTCCTGACAAATGCAGCAGGCGAAGATGTAGAGGTAACCATGTACCAGAAGTGGCCTGTAAAGGTTGCTATCAAAGGATACAAGGAGAAGCCAAGACCATCACGCATCATGGAGACAGGTGTGCGCGCGATCGACACCATCAACCCTATCGCCGAGGGCGGTACAGGCTTCATCCCTGGTCCGTTCGGTTGCGGTAAGACAGTGCTCCAGCACGCGATTGCAAAGCAGGGTGACGCCGAAGTAATCGTGATGGCAGCCTGCGGTGAGCGTGCAAACGAGGTTGTGGAAATCTTCACAGAGTTCCCTGAGCTCATCGACCCACACACTGGACGCCACCTGATGGAGCGTACAACCATCATCTGCAACACTTCAAACATGCCTGTAGCTGCCCGTGAGGCATCAGTATATACAGCGATGACAATCTGCGAGTACTATCGCGCAATGGGTCTCAAGGTCCTTCTCCTCGCTGACTCGACATCACGTTGGGCACAGGCTCTCCGAGAGATGTCGAACCGTATGGAGGAGCTCCCAGGAGCGGATGCGTTCCCAGTGGACCTTTCAGCGATCATCTCTGCATTCTACGCACGTGCCGGTATGGTTGTCCTCAACAACGGCGAGACAGGTTCGGTAACATTCATCGGTACCGTATCCCCTGCCGGAGGTAACCTCAAGGAGCCTGTGACAGAGTCAACAAAGAAGGCAGCACGCTGCTTCTACGCTCTCGAGCAGAACCGCGCTGACCAGAAGCGTTATCCGGCTGTCAACCCTATCGACTCATACTCTAAGTATCTCGAGTATCCTGAGATCCGCCAGCATCTCGCTGAGAAGATCAGACCAGGCTGGGTAGAGATGGTTGAGAAGACAAAGAATATCATCCGCAAGGGTAAGGACGCAAACGACCAGATCAACATCCTCGGTGACGACGGTGTTCCTATGGGCTACCATGAGCTCTTCTGGAAGTCTGAGCTCGTTGACTTCGTGATCCTCCAGCAGGACGCATTCGACGACATCGACGCCCTCTGCCCTATCGAGAGACAGAGCTACATGCTCGAGATGGTTCTCGACATCTGCGACAAAGACTACACATTCGAAAACTACGAGGAGTGCCGCAACTTCTTCAAGGAAGTGATCAACCTCCTCCGCCAGATGAACTACTCGGAGTTCCAGAGCGAGAAATTCGAAAACTACAAACAGCAACTTACAAACCTCCTCAGCAATGGCAACTAAGGCATTTCAGAAAATATATACACAGTTGGAGGCCATCACAAAGGCAACCGTTGCGCTCCGCGCACAGGGCATCTCCAACGATGAGCTTGCTGTCGTTGACGGCAGACTTGCTCAGGTCGTAAAGACCAAAGGCGACCTGGTTACTCTCCAGGTGTTTGCAGGTACTGAAGGCATCCCTACAAATGCTGAGGTCACATTCCTCGGCGTGCCTCCTACCCTCAAGGTAAGCGAGGAGCTCGCAGGACGCTTCTTCGACGCATACGGAAAGCCGCTTGACGGCGGTCCTGAGGTCGAGGGACGCGAGGTGCAGATCGGTGGTCCTTCCGTAAACCCTTACAAGAGAAAGCAGCCATCACAGATCATCCCTACCGGTATCGCAGGTATCGACCTCAACAATACCCTCGTGTCAGGACAGAAGATTCCTTTCTTCGCTGACCCTGACCAGCCATATAATAATGTAATGGCACAGGTAGCTCTCCGTGCGGATGTAGACAAGATCATCCTCGGAGGTATGGGTCTTACAAACGACGACTACCTCTACTTCAAGCAGGAGTTCGAGGCAGCAGGTGCTCTCGATAAGATCATCTCATTCGTGAACACGACCGAGCAGCCTCCTGTAGAGCGTCTCCTTATCCCTGATATGGCGCTGACAGCAGCTGAGTACTTTGCAGCCGAGAAGAACGAGAAGGTCCTCGTGCTCCTCACCGACATGACACTCTATGCCGATGCCCTCTCCATCGTCTCTAACCGTATGGACCAGATCCCTTCAAAGGACTCTATGCCAGGTTCTCTCTACTCAGACCTCGCAAAGATCTACGAGAAGGCCGTACAGCTTCCTGACGGAGGTTCGATCACCATCATCGCGGTGACAACCCTTAACGACGGAGATATCACACACGCTATTCCGGACAACACAGGATACATCACTGAGGGACAGCTCTTCCTCCGTGCGGATCCGGATTCAGGAAAGGTCATCATCGACCCGTTCCGTTCGCTTTCACGTCTGAAGCAGCTCGTACAGGGTAAGCAGACACGTAAGGACCACAGCCAGGTGATGAACGCCTCTGTACGTCTCTACGCCGACGCCCAGAACGCGAAGAC
>JAGBSL010000055.1 GCA_017631875.1 Bacteroidales bacterium
CGGCCACGACGGCGGCGTGCTGCCAATACGCGACGTCCGTTAGGAGTCGACATGCGCTCGCGGAAACCGTGCTTGTTGCGGCGCTTGCGCTCTGATGGTTGGAATGTTCTTTTCATATCTAGATATTTTTATATTTTTCCTCCTACAATTTGGGAGTGCAAAGGTAGTATTTTTGAATTTATTTGCAAAATATTTTACAAAGATTTCTCGACTTCGCTCGAAATGACAGTCAAACTCTCTCGAAATGACAGATTATTATATTAAAACGCTCCTACTTTTCGATATAAATCACCTGTTTAGTCTCGAAGAATGGGTCGTCAGTCCAACTGCTGATAGGCCAGATATGGACTGATCCCTTGCGCATCTTGTATTTTGCCATCGCTGTCGATATCTCTTCTGCGAGGTCTCCTCCCTTCAGGTAGAGGATGCCGCAGTCGTATTTACCCTTGACCCATGGCATGAAGTTTTCAAGGGAGGTCACGGCGCGTGAAACGATGTAGTCGAAGGTCTCGGGAAGAGACTCGGCGCGTGCGTTGACTGTCTTTACATTATTCAGTTTCAGTCCCTTGGATACTTCTGTGGCAACGATGATCTTCTTGCCGATCGAGTCGCAGAGGGTGAACTGTGCATGCGGAAATATAACTGCCAGCGGAATGCCCGGGAAGCCTCCGCCGGTTCCTAGGTCAAGGATCTTGAGTGGTTCTGCAACGCTGTATGGACCGTCGCCTCTCATGCGGTCATATACATCCGGCATCTGGGTCTTGAGGTATGCCGCGATGCCGAGAGAGTGCAGTACATGGTGTCTGTACAGTTCGTCGATGTCTTTTCGTGATACGACGTTGATCTTGGAGTTCCAGTCTCTGTAGAGCTCGTCCATGAGGCGGAACTGCTCCATCTGTTCCGCGGTCACTTCCGGGAACTTCTCCTTGATGATATTTTTGAATTCTTCGAATGTCATGGTTGTTTGGTTTAGAGATCCTTCACTTCGTTCAGGATGACAGGAGTGGGTTATAGTAGTTCGTCTGAGTAGTCCATCATTTTCAGGAGCATTGCCTTTGCTCTTCTGATTTTGGTCTTAACTGTGTTGAGTGGGATTTCAAGTGCGTCGGCGATTTCCTTGTATCCGAAGTTGTCGATGAGGTTCATCTTGGCCACAATCCTGTAGTCGTCCTTCAACTTTTCTATGTTTGTGAGCCACTTGTCGTACTCCTGCTGCTGGATGATGTCCTCTTCCGGGTTGTGCATTACTGCAGGGAGCTCCTTCAGTTCCGCAATCTCCTCGTGTATCGACATAACAGGCATCTTTGCCATCTCCCTGTGCTGTTTGCTGAGGTAGTCGAAGGCGGTGTTGCGCGCGATTCTGTATATCCATGTGGAGAATTTGTACTCAGGGTTATAGGCCTCAAGCTGGCTGAAGGCCTTCTGGAAGCTCTCCAGACAGATGTCCTCTACGTCTTCCTTCTGGGATACATAGCGTGAAATATGGTTTTTTACACCCGCACTATATCTGGTGTACAGTACGATGAAGGCTGCCTGATTCTGCTCCAGAGCCAGGCGAACGAGATCTACGTCAGACAGATCAGTGAGCTTCGAGCCAGTTTTGTCCATGGTTACATTCAACGGTTAACGGTATTGATAATTCTATCACATTCTCCATCTCTTCTCTTACGATGTTTTCCAGTCTCTCCACCTCATCCGGTGTCGTTTCGAACACAAGTTCGTCGTGAATCTGGAGGATCATCCTGCTCTGGAGGCCCTCCTGCTTTATCCTCCTGTCTGTCTTGATCATCGCGAGTTTGATGATGTCGGCAGATGTGCCTTGGATAGGAGCGTTGATGGCGTTTCTTTCTGCAAGTGCACGGACAGTTGCATTCCTGGAGTTGATGTCAGGAAGGTATCTCTTTCGTCCGAAGATCGTTTCGACGTATCCGTTCTCGCGCGCTGCTGTAAGTGTGTCTTCTATATACGATGAAATCGCCGGGAAGTTAGCGAAATAGTCCTCGATGATCTTCTTTGCTTCGCCTCTGCCGATCTTCAGCCTTTGCGAGAGACCGAACGACGAAATTCCGTACATGATGCCGAAGTTGGCTGTCTTCGCGATCCTTCGCTGATCCGAAGTCACTTCTTCCAGAGGTATGCCGAATATCTTTGAGGCTGTGATAGCATGCACATCCTGTCCTGCACGGAACGCTTCGATAAGGTGCTTGTCGCAGCTCAGATGGGCCATGATTCTCAGCTCTATCTGAGAGTAGTCGGCGGACACTATGAGCCCTTCCGGCATGCTCGGAACAAATGCTTTCCTTATCTCCTTGCCTCTTTCGGTCCTGATAGGGATGTTCTGGAGGTTAGGCTTCGATGAACTCAGTCGGCCGGTCGCGGTCAGCGCCTGATTGAAGGTCGTATGGATCTTGCCGGTTGCTGGCGAAACGTAGCCGGGGAATGGTTCTATATAAGTCGAGAGAAGTTTCTTGACTCCTCGGAACTCGAGTATTTCGTCGACAACGGGATGTTTGTCCGCAAGAGCGCTCAATGTCTCTTCGTCAGTAGGGTATGGATTCGAACCGGCCTTAGGCTTTTTCTTTGGGTCTAGTCTGAGCTTTTCGAAAAGCAGTAGACCTATTTGTTTCGGAGACATGATGTTGAGTGCCGGTTCCTGAGCCATCTCCCTGATGCGGTCCTGAATCCGGTTCATTTCGGCGTTCAGTGCTGTGGAATATTTCCTCAGCTGCGCGAGGTCGATCTTTACTCCCTCCAGCTCCATGTCGGAAAGTACCTTCATCAGAGGCTCCTCCATGTCCATATATAGAGTCTGGACTCCATTGGCCTCCATATCTTTCCACACGGCCTCTCCCAGGAGGAAGATGACGGCGGCTTCCTTTGCCTTGTTAGGCTTGGTCTCCTCTTCAGGTATCTCGTCAAAGAGAGAGAGAGTCTCGACTGTTTCCGACGCGCTTGCGCTTTCCTCGAGATTGACATCCAGATAAGTCTTTGCGAGAATCTCCGCCTTGTGGCTCTTTTCCGGATTGATCAGGTAGTGCATCAGCTCGATATCCATCAGAGTGCCTTCCAGACTCACTCCTGCGTGCGCAAGAAGGTTTCTCTGGAGCTTGAGATCGTATCCGTATTTGGTGATCTGCGGATCTGAAATGATTTCTGCAAAGTCCGCTGCCTGTCCTTCGGCGGTCATTGTGCCGGCCGCTACTGTCATGCGGGCAATCTCGCTGAAAATGCCATCGGTCTTGCCTTCGGTTATGATGGAGCATTTGCCAAGCTTCTTCGCTTCCTTTACGATTTGTTCCGGCGCAACTTCGTTAAACTCAACCTGTTTTGATTCTTTCGCTGCAGACGGCTGAATGGTGCCAAGGTGTCTTCTTAACGATCCGAACTCATACTTCTCGAATAGGTCGGCGGCTTCGGCAGAGTATGTTCCTGTAAGTTCCATGCTCTCACTGTCCACATCAAGAGGGATGTCGGTCTTTATGGTCACGAGCTCGTGACTCATCTCTATGTGGTCCTGCGAACCGATGAATGCTTCCCTCTGCTTTGGCGTAAGTTCATCAATATGTCTGTAGATTTCCTCTACTGTGCCGTACTTGGATATGAGCTTGCCTGCACCGACTTCGCCGACTCCCTTGACTCCGGGGACATTGTCTGACGAGTCGCCGCATATGGTCAGGATTTCAATAACCTGTTCAGGCCTTGTGATATTGTATTTTTCGCAGACCTTCTGAACGTCGATGATTTCTTTGTCCGAGCCGGATTTGCCTGGCTTGAATTGAAGGATGTTCTTTGAGATGAGCTGACCGTAGTCCTTGTCCGGAGTTACCATGTATACGGTGAATCCTTCCTTTTCAGCCCTCTTGGCCATCGAGCCTATCACGTCGTCAGCCTCGAATCCCTTGACCATAAGAACCGGGAAATCCATCGCCTTGCACAGCTCGCAGAGCGGCTCGAGCGAATCGATGATCAGCTGGGGAGTCTCGCTTCGTGTTCCCTTATATTCAGGGTACATCTCGTGCCTGAATGTGCCTCCCGGAGGGTCGAATGCAATCGCCAGGTGGGTAGGCTTCTCCTTCTCGATGAGTTCAAGTATGTATTTGGTGAATCCGAAAAGAACAGACATGTCCGCACCTTTCGAGTTGATCATCGGATGTCGCAGGAAAGCGTAGTACATCTTGAAGATCAGTGCGTGTCCGTCTATTAGGAAAAGTTTCTTGTCCATATCTTTGATGTTCGTCAAATGAACCCCAAAGATATAAAAGTTTCATGAAAAGGAAACTAAATTTAGTTTCCTTTTCTAAATTAGTTTCCTTTTCTAAAAATACTTGCTACAGAATTTTCCGCATCGACGGATTCCGAGATTCTGAAGACGCCGTCAGCTCCCAGGGCGATGACCCTGCTGCATGCCTTCAGCCCCTCATGCAGATCGTGTGTGGAGAATATGACAGCAGGGGAGTCTTTTTCTTTGCACAAACCTCTAAGTGCTTGAAGCACAGATATTTTATTCTCTGCGTCAAGGAATGCTGTAGGTTCGTCCAGGAGTATGACTTCGGCATGCTGAACCAGCGATGCTGCAATGCATGCCTTCTGGAACTCGCCATCGCTGAGAGTGCTGATGTCCCTGTCTTTAAGATGGGCTATTCCCAGTCTATCAAGAGCTTTTTCCAAGGTGGTTGCGTCATGCTCGGACAGCTTACCTGCCATGTCAGTCTGTTTGAAGCAGCTTACCTTAATAAAATCCTTGACAGAGAATCCCTTGACCTTCGGTATCCGTGACGGGATCATGGTGATTCTGCTTTCTGTGCCCTGGAGATCGGCTATCGCCTTCAGCAGCGTTGTCTTGCCGCTGCCGTTAGCACCGCAAAGCATTATGCAGTCGCCCTCATGGATGTCGAATGCTATGTTTTCATACAACACCTTCTTTCCATGACCAATCTTCATTTCTTCGATATGTATCAGTATCCTTCTCATAGCTCCGGTCTTTTCAACATTATATATAATATGACAGGGATGCCGAGCAGTGCCATGGTGCTTGCAACCGGCATAGGTGAAGGTGTCATTCGTGAAATCAGATCCGCACATACTCCTATCAGGCCGCCTGTCAGAAGTGATGCAGGGAGGACGAACTTGTGTGACGAGGTGCCCAGCAGCGCCTTGGCGATGTGGGGGCCGATGATGCCCACGAAGCCGAGCGGGCCGCAGAATGCGGTGACAGCTCCGGTCATGAGGCTGCAGCTCAGCAGAGCAGACAGGCGTATCTTAGAGGGTGTTCCACCTGAGAGTTCTGTGAATTCATCTCCGAAGAGTATGAGGTCCAGTCCTTTATGGTTGAATAAGGCTATGGTCAATCCTACGGCGAGCGTGGCTGCGATTATTGCAGTTTCTGTCCATGTGGTGTTTGAGAAACTGCCTGCAGACCAGCTGTAGAATATCTTGAGGCTTTCAGCGTCCGAGCTGAACTGGAGTATCGAGACTATGGCGGTGATGATGAAGCCAAGCATGACTCCGAAAATGAGGAGTATCGATGCGTTTCGGAATCTTCCCGATGCATACAGTATTATGGCAGCCGCTCCGGCCGCTCCGGCCGCAGCCGCGACAGCTACAGGCGCGCCTCCAAATGTCGCACCAGCATACATTGTGGCGAGTGCGGCTCCTAATGA
>JAGBSL010000021.1 GCA_017631875.1 Bacteroidales bacterium
ACCGCCGGCCACACCGCTGACACCTATACCATTATTATTGACTGCAGCGACAGTACCTGCCACATGGGTTCCATGGCTGACATCACCCGGCTCATTCCAGCTGATCTCCTTAGGATACTTCTCTGTGCTGAGGAAGTTCCAACCGTGGATATCATCCACATAACCATTGTTATCATCATCAACTCCGTTACCTGGAACCTCGCCTTTATTTACCCACATATTGTCAGCAAGGTCAGGGTGAGTATACTTGACACCCTCGTCGCATACAGCCACGATGATGCGAGGGTCACCTGCTGTAAGTCCCCAGGCATTCTTGACATTGATGTCGGCACCTGTTCTCGAAGTCAGGGCAACACTCATATCCTTATTATTGATATAGTGCCACTGGTCCACGAGCATAGGGTCGTTGAACGGGAGGTTGAATTCGCCATAGCCACGTCCTTCGAATGGTTTCCAAGCAATTGGTTCTTCGCTGCCGAACTTTCTCTCGTAGGTCGTATTGAACTGGATTCCGGTCACGGAATTGAGCTTGGCCATGGACTCAGCCACCTTGGTTACCTCCTGATTCTCCGGGAATGAAACCAGGAACCAACGATGGAGGCCATACTTGTGCGACAACTCATCATCTGTGTATGGAAAGAGCTTCTCGACATACTCGACGCCAAGTTCCGCACATGCCTGATCCCACTCCGGGGTTCCCTCCCCTTCTGCAAGTTTCAAAGCAACTTCCTCATCAAGATAAAGCAGAAGCGTACCGGCTTGGGCAGCCTCAGCTGTATTGATGCTCTTGGTCACAAGAGGTGAATCGGCCGGAGTCTCCGATGCCCCCGGCATCGGTTCATCCAGCTGACTGCAACCAGCCGCCAAGACTGCTATAGGAAACAGGATACTGAAAAATCTTCTTATCATAGTACTTTACTTTTTATTCTATTACTCAGTCACTTGTGCTCTATGGGCAGCCGGCTTCATTTCAATCTGCTCAGACACCTGGAGATTGTCAAGGTCCAGATAGTTCTTGATCTGTACCTGCGAGCGGGCCTGCTCGAATGATCTGTGGAGGAATCCTTCAAATGTTTCCACATAATTGGCCGGTCCTCTTCTTATGATCTGATCAAGGTTTGAAAGGGCATTCATTGCTACCGACATATCCTCACCTTCCTCAGCACGCTCGTCGTAGATCGGATTCGGATCAAGATCCTCGCGTACAAGCAGCATGCTTGTCACAAGGTCGATAAGACCGGCATAGGTTTTCTTCTGAGGATCCTGGTATGCAAGCACCGCTATACCGTCCATCACCTCACCATACTGGGCATACATTCCAGAGTCCATGATCGCGAGATAACCGTCCTGGACAAAAGCTCCCATAAGACCCATGCTTCCGCCAAATGCAGATCCATTTGCAGAGTACATGTAAGCACCTGGATAATAGAGTGTTCCGTCAGCATAGAAGCTCTCGAACGCCTGCTCATAGTTGTAAAGGAGGTTGTCATAATATACGAACGAATATGAATCGTCCTCAAGACCGAAGGTTCGTGCCTTAGGGAAAAGACCCTTGATGTTCACAAACTGGTAACCATCGATACTTGGAGTGTATTCTGCAGGGAAGGTGCCTGATATGGTCACATCACCGATATATGCTCTCGAGTACATGTTACCCTCCATTGCATAGTAGTGATAATTACCATAATAACCGTCCATATTAAGAGGTATCAGATTCATATCCACGTCAGACAGATCATATTCAGCGAGTCTTGGATCCCACTCTCCGGCTGTCTTGGCGCCTGAGACAAAGAATTCCTCACGATAGCCGTTGTAAGCCTTGATGACGAGGACATACTCTGAACCCGGCACAAGGTATCCCTGCTTGAGGAAAAGACCTGAACCATTGATCTGGTCGAGACTTGCCTTGTTCATCTGCGAGCCTGTTATCTGCTCCTTGATAGCTTCTTTGTCAGTATCCCACTTTTCCTTCGAATACAGACCGGCATGCAGACGCTGGATATTCTTGCCGGAAATGTAGATTTCAAGGGAGTTCTTAGCAGTGAAGCCCTCAGCCGCATATTTATCCGAACAGATCAGACCTGCGCTGAGGATGACCTTGTTTGCATCGTCGCCGGCCTTGAGGTAGCCGAACGAAGCGAACTCTGTCACCTTATGGTTTCCAGCGATATCGAATCCGGCTGCAACAACCGTATAGACACCTGTCTCATCAAAAGAATAGTCGACCTTTGTAGTACGGGATACGGAAATCAAGTCTCCGACAACATCCTCTGAAGCACCCGATGCGATAAGTTCCGCCTTCTGCGCAGCTGCCGACTCTGTGAGGGTACCCTCAAAGACAGCCAACTTGACATTAGCGAGGTCTCTTCCAAGGGTCACATCCACGCTCAGATTGCCATGCTGGTCTGAGACACCAGGCTCTACCGACATAGTATAGTCCTTAGCATAATAACCAGGAAGAATAATGCGATGGAGTCCGGCTGAGTTTGTAGGATACCAGCCCATCATCTCGAGTTTCATTTGAAGAGAGCCGTAAGGGAATTCGATTATACCCTCTTTCAATGTTCCGTAAACAGAAGCGATCGAAGCGTCGAAATCATTACTGTTTTCAACCACATACGAACCGACGCTGGTCATTCCATATGAAGGAGAGAAAATCGCTCCCGTCTGGAATGTAGGGATCCAGACCTTCTCCGGATTTGTCGCATCGATATATGTATAATGCTGTGACACACAGATATTTGACATATTAGACGCAAACATTTCACCCAAATAGTCAAGGCTATATACATCATATGTTCTATAGTAGCCCGGCATATCGTCACGCTCCTGAAGAACGATACTTCTTTCAAGGTTAGGATAAGTCACCGCAAACCACTCCGGGAATATGCCGTCACGCCATCTTCCTGTAGTCTCACCATTAGGACCGATCACGTCGTTCCACTTCACTCTTGTCACGCTGAAGTTGATATGCGAAGGGTTTGAAGAGTACTTTGAAACGAACTCGTCACCCTCTACACGCAATGTACAATCATAAGTGACGGCGATCTTTGCAGACGGGAAATGCACTACAAGTTCTGACACCGGACTGCCGTCCTTGAATACGATCTCGTCGACGGTGAACACAGGATAGTTCGAGCTGATCGACACCGGCACACGGATCTCACCCCTCGAATTGGTCCTTCGTACAATGAACTTGAGCGTCGTAGGATCATCCGGCTCGATCTGGAGGTCACCAAGACCTTTCTGCGTAGGGAAATATACTCCATAGCAGTTCTCATTGTCCAGTTCGCCCGGAGCATGCATCTCCTCCTGGGCACATGAGGCCAAAACCATAGACAGCAGCGCTGTCATTATATATATAAGATTCCTTTTCATCTTCATACGGGATTTACAGGATTTCTATCTTGTCTGACGGATCAGGGTTGTTGAGTCCCTCGTTGATCGCTGTATTAGACTGGAACTCCGCACGGGTGATCACGATGTTCCACTGCGGTGACCTGCGCACTGTCCTGAGCTTGAACACGCCTGCATGGTTAGACGCCGACCTGTCGATAGGCTCGTCAAGACGCTTGTAGTCATAGAGGAGGATACCCTCGCCCCAGAACTCGATCCTCTTCTGCAGGAGAAGTTCCTTCTTGAATGTAGCGAAGTCTGCACCCGCCTGAATGCGGTTATAAGAAGCGTCGCGATATTCATGCATGAAGTCACGGAGCATGTTCACACCCTTTGAGGCGTCGAGATGATACTCCGCCTCCATCTCAATGAAATGCATCTCCTCCACGCGCATAAGGCAATAGTCGATTGCATTACCTACATTGAAGTCGTTGCACTCGCCCTGTGCCGGTCTGAACTTCAAGGCTGTATATGGCTTTGCTGCCGGACGGCCCTGACCGTTCAGGAATGCCATCATGTCTGCATCCGAACCGGCAAAACGATACTTGCCGCTTGTCCACTCGTCCTTGTCCGGTCCGAGCCATGAAAGCTTTCTGAAATCGGTCTCAGGGATTGCATCATAAAGAGTCTGGCTTGCTCCGAACTGAGCATACGCAGCGTAGCCCCATGATGCCTCTGACGAGATATGCGAGGTATAAGTAAGCAGGTTGTTTAGGTTTTCAGCAGAAAGCGCAAGACCCCAGATCCATGCGTTGTTTGACGAAGCGCTGTTGAATCCTGTAGTCGGATTTGTCCACTGCTCCTGGGTCAGAGGAGTCTTTCCGCTCTGGTCAATGACCATGCGGGCATACTCGGATGCCTTTGCGAACATATCCTTGTTGTATCCGGTTCTCTCATAGCCGAGCTCGAGATATGTGCGGGCATAAAGTCCGTATACCATCATCATGGTAGGCTGCGAGAATGTGGTGATTGCAGGATTGAGGTTCTCCTCCGCCCTCTTGAGGTCATCAAGAATGAACTGATAGATCTCCGAACGGGTTGCACGAGGATTCTGCTTACAGTCATCGATCGTAGTCTTCTCATCTACGATAGGCACGGTAAGTTCGACAATGTTGGAAGGAACAGGAGCCTCAACATTATCCTTAGGCTCGTAAAGTCTGGCAAGGTCAAGGTAGCACCACGCCCTGTAGGCGTATGCCTGGCCGAGGTTATGCTTGAGCTGCACCATTGTCTCCTCATCAGCGCCATCCTCTATCGCAGGAACCATAGACGCGATAACGTCGTTGGCAAGTCTGATCCATGTGTAGTACATGTCCCAGAAATATGCACAGTATGTATACTGGTGGCCCTGTGCCTGGTTGAGCGAATAAGCGTAGAAACGGTTGTAGTATGGGTTGTCAGCCATTGTAGCTATATCCTCAAGCATATGCTCCAGACGGAGGTGTATGCCCGGGATACCGAAGTCAGTGTGGTCGCCGTATGAGCCTGCGTATCCTCCCGTTCCGGAAGTCGACATGCTGGCTGGCATGGCGTTGATCATCGACATCAGCGCGAAATCAGATGCCGACACCTGCGCCTGTGTAACCGAACCGCCCACAGGAACAGTCTCCTGTATGCAGGAAGCCGAGAACACGGCAGCAGCAAGAATTGCAGAAACCTTAAGTATTGTATTCTTCATATCTTTTGTCTCCTCTGATTAGAATGTAAGGTTGATACCTCCTGTAATTGTCCTTACAGGCGAGTTGCTTGCATAGTTGGTTCCTCCCGAGAAACTGCCTCGTGGGTCGAGACCCTGCCTGTATGAAGTGTACCAGATGTTGTCGCATGCGACATAAACTCTGATTCTGTCGATCTTCATACGGCTGGTAACCTTTGAAGGAATAGTATATCCGATCTGTGCATTCTGGAAGTTCAGGTAGCTTGCAGGCACGAGGAAGCGGTCTGAAGAAGCGTTGATGTTCTGGTCCTGATATACGAATCTTGGAACGTCTGAGTTCCTGTTCTCAGGGGTCCATGCCTTGAGGGCATCCTTGTGGATGTTGGATCCTACGGAACCGCCCGGAGGCGACATGTAGCTCGCATATCCCGAGTCGTAGGTAAGGCCTCCGAGGGAGTATGTGAACGCCGCTGAAATATCGAAGTTATAGAAGCTGAACGACGTTCCGAATCCTCCGTAAAGCTTTGGAGTAGGATCGTCACAGAGATACTCGGTAGCCTCTGAATACTCAGATGTCATTGTAGTTCCGATCACCTGACCGTTAGCGTCAAGAATGTCCTTATACCACATTGGAAGACCGTTTGTCTTGTCGACACCCGCGTACTTAGGCATAAGGAAGGTGTTCAAAGGAAGACCTTCTGCCACGAACTTGTTACCTGATGCGTAACCCAGATATCCGTCGATCTCGCGGTTCTTGTGGGTATCAGGGAGCATGACGATCTTGTTGGTGTAGTGGGTGAAGTTCAGGTAAGCGTCCCAACGGAAGTTCCTTCTATCCATGATGGTTCCGTTCACTGCGAACTCGATACCCTGGTTCCTCATGTCACCGATGTTGTCATAGTATCCGCTGAAACCGTAAGAAATCGGAATGGACACGAAATAGAGCATGTCCGAAGTCAGACGGTAGAAGTACTCCAATGTTCCGGAAAGTCTTCCGCGGAAGAGGTCGAAGTCGAAACCGGCGTTGAAGTTGGTATTTGTCTCCCATGTAATGTCTGGGTTTCCGATCGACCCTCTCTTCACACCGATCTCTCCGTCACTGTTTGTGATCGAGTACATGTCGGTGTAGAGGTAGTCTGCGATATTGTCGTTACCCTGCGATCCGATGGATGCCTTGAGCTTGAGCATATCCACCCAGCGGAGGTTGAACCATGACTCCTGGTTGATGAGCCATCCTCCTCCGAGTGACCAGAAGTTACCCCAGCGGTGGTCCGGATGGAAGCGTGATGACGCATCGCGACGGAATGAGGCGCTGGCGAAAATTTTGTTCATGTAGTCGTACTGCGCGCGGAGGAAGTATCCCTCGTTGTTATATTCCGAACGGCCTGATGATGCTGACTGACCGTCGATTACAGCTCCTCCGAGCTCAGTGTTATTAAGAGAGAAGAGCTTGCTCTTCGATGCTCCGAGACTTACGCCTGTAGACTTATACCACTCATGTCCGAGGAGGACTGTCACATGGTGCATACCGGCAAAGGTCTTGTCCCAGTTCAGGAGCTGCTGGAGGTTAAGATAGAACGAACGTCCGTGAGACTTCGAGATGATACCGCCGTTGGCAGCGAACTGACCGTAGTACATGTTGTTGATGCTGGTGCTGCGGGTCTCGTCCACTCCGACTCCGGCGTTGAATGTGAACTTGAAGTCCTCGAGGAAGTCGATCTCAAGATATCCGGTACCGTTGACTGCGTTACCCTCGCTGTTGTTTGTATCGAGAGTCACCGTCTGAAGGGCATTGGCATTACCCGAGATAGGACGCGACAGACCTGCGTTGCTTCCGTCACCGAAGTCATACCTCTTGTTGCCGTACTGGTCGTACTTGATGCTCTTGTCAGCGTTTCTGAGGAACACAGGATAGATCGGAGCCACCATAGTAGCGAAGCCGAAGATGTTTCCGACAGAGCCTGCAGAACCCTCATCAGAGTTACCGTTGTTCCAGTTGAAGTTGGTATAACCCATGTTCATACCGATCTTCAGCCATTCCTTTGCCTGGTAATCGGTCCTGATACGTGCAGTATAACGCTGCATGTCGGAACCCTCCACAATCGCCTGATTATTCAGATATCCGAACGAAGCGAAGATCTGTGCGTTTCCTGTCGTACCAGCAACACTTACGTTATATTCCTGTCTGAGCGAAGTCTTGTAAGTAGCGTCCATCCAGTCGTCAGGCTGGAGCCAGAACTGCTCGCCCATATAGTTCACAAGACGGCCCGGAGTAGCATACGGATTGAGCTTACCATTGCTTCCGATGAGTCTCTGGCCTTCAGGAACGGTGAATGTGAGATAACCGAGACCACCGTCTGCAGCTGCTCCTGTCACATTCTTGGCAGCCAACACATTCGCTTCCTCTGGTGTCATGCCCTTCTCCAGACGGTAGTAGTTAAAGAGAGCATTGTAATGAGTCTCATAGTACTGGCCAGCATCTGTGATATAATCATAACTCTTGAGCGCCTTGGTATTGAGGCCCCACTTCGCATCAACCGAAATTTTTGCCTCGCCGAGCTTCGCCTTCTTTGTTGTGATCATGATCACACCATTGGCTCCTCGGGCTCCGTAAAGCGCATTAGACGCAGCATCCTTGAGGACTGTCATCGACTCGATGTCGGCAGAATTGAGGTTGTTCATATCACCGCTGTACGGCACACCGTCAACCACATAGAGAGGGGCTGTGCCCGCATTGATGGAGCTGACTCCTCGGATCATGATGGACGGAGAGCTTCCGAGCGCACCCGAAGATGTCGTCATCTGCACACCGGCCACCATACCTTCCAGCGCTCGGGTCACATCCGAAGACTGGGTCTTCTGGAGATCTTCCGACTTGACCACTGTAGCGGAACCGGTGAACGACTCCTTGGTGGCAGTACCGAAGGCAACGACGATAGTCTCCTCGATCATCTCTGTGTCCGGCGGAAGAAGGACATCATGGACAGCCTTTGATGCAACCTGCACCTCGACGTCCTTATATCCTACTGACGAGAAGATCAGCACTCCGTCAGCCGGGACTGTAATGGAATAGAGACCGTCGGCATCTGTCATGCCGCCGGTCATGGTTCCCTTAAGCTGGATGGCAGCAAATGGGACAGACTCACCTGTGGAAGAGTCCTTTACAGTACCTGTCACGGTGATATTCTGCGCACTTGCAAGAACACCGGCCATCATCAGCAGGACTGTAAGAAAACACCTTAGCTTTGTCATGAATGTAGAATGTCAATATGTTAGTAATCGTTAATATTCGGATCAACTAACAAATATACATTTTTATTGTGACATTCCATACATTCTGTAATAAAAAGGAGCCAATATCCTACAAAGGATTCTGTTTTAACTTCCCTTTTGCCAAATCGATTTCTTCCTTAGGTATCTGAAGCACCGTCTTTCCGTCCTGCGGACCGACGGAAAATCCCTCCTTGACCACCGTCAGACCGTTCCTCCAATAGTCAAAGGCAATCTGTCCTTCGCCAAACAGTTCTTTTCTTCGTTCATCAAGAATATCCTCAAGGTCCGCAGAAGCCACATCCTCATATCCCTGAATCCTGTTGCGACGCAACATATTGATATAGAATGCAGCATCCGCTCCAGTCCTATACGCCGCCTCGGCAGCAATCAGCACGGCTTCCGACAGGCGGAACACCTTGACGTTGGTCGTATAGGCAGGCACTGAGGCTCCGGCATTGCCAGGATATTTCAAGGGATAATATCCTGTATTGTAGTCCGGATCCCCTGAAGGAGCCACGCTGTAATCGGCAACAGCCTGAGACCTAACATCGGAAGGGTCCTCCTGCATCCACGCATAGAATTCCGGCGACACTCCATACTCGGAATAGCCCCTCGGAGATGCATAATAACCCGGAGCATAGCGCTGCGGATTGTATGTATCCGTCTGGAGATATTCCATCACCACCTCATCCGCACCTTCCTGTGACCATGACTTCATGTAATTATCGATTGTGTAGAGTCTGTATGGAGAGCCCTCAATCAGTTCCTCGGCATCATCAAGCGCAGCCTGCCAATTGCCGGCATAGAGGTTGGCACGGGCACGAAGCGCAAGAGCGGCCCAATAGTTCATGTGACCGGTATTCCTTTCCGTGTTCAGACCGCTGTCGACAGCCTTGGTGAAGTCATTTATGATGAAATCGTATGTATCTTCAAGACTGGCCCTTTCGCCTATATAGTTCACATCAAACACCTTGTCAGCCAACACAATACCCATCTGATTGGGATTGCCTGAAGTAGGTATCGGAGCGAAGTATGTCGCCAGGTGGAAATGGAAGAGTCCACGCATTGCGTACAGCTCCGCGACATATGGTGCTGCCGCTTCCTGATCTTCAAGCAAGGCAGCCTTTTCGAGCGCATTATTGACGCTTGCTATCGCCGCGTACAGATAGTAATAGGCATTGTAAGTATCATTCGCGGTCAGCGAGAACTGAGCCATGCGCGAAGCGTTCTGGCCGGAAGAGGCCGGCTGATATGAGTCCGGACCTGCAAGGTCTGCATAGATGGCCATCTCCGAGGCCACGGTAAGGGTGGTGCCGTATGTAGCGACATAGTATGCACCATTCACGGCGTTCGCAAGGTCATCGACACTTGTAATAGCCGTGTCGACGGTCACGGCAGTGGAAGGATCCTGATTCAGGGCATCACAGGAACCCAGCATTACGACTGCCGGCAGTATGTATATTAACTTTTTCATTTTATAACAGATTAATTATAGACAGATTGCCACGGCCCTTCGGGCCTCGCAATGACGTATGGGGGTTATAATGTAATGTTAACACCGAAGATGAAGGATTTGGTCACGGGGACATCGGCCGTACGATAGCCGTTGATGGCCACGTCAGGGTCTATGTCCGGAGTCGCTGACCAGATCATGAACGGATTGGTCATCCTGAAGTACAGTCTCAAGGCACTGATGATTTCCGTATTCGGCACATTGAAGCCGAAGGTGACTTCCCTCATCCTTATGTTGTCTGTGGACTTTATCAGCCTGCTTGAAAACCTGTCCCAACGGTAAGGATTGTTCATTATCGGCTTAGGGAACTTTGCGTCAGTGTTCTGCGGTGTCCAATAGTCCGCAGCGTCATCGGCCGCATTCATGGATGCCGCACGGAAGCCGTCCGAATGGGTGAAGTAGCCCGGATAGTCGAACAGCGAGCCTCCGAACTGATATGAAATCAGGAAGGAGATGTCGAACATATCATCCAGAAAGGTCATCGTATTGGTGATACCTCCGACAAAATCCGGTAAGGCCTTTCCCACTATGGTGCTTCCTGCCTCAGTATAATAATTGGTCACACCTTTGGAATGGTCCTCCGGATCGACCCAGAACTCTCCGAGTCCATTCTCCGGATTAACTCCCTTCCACACAGGAAGATAGAACGAGTACATAGACTCCCCTTCTCTATGTATATACATGCCGCCGTCACCGTAGATTATATCGCTTCCGCCGTTAGGCAGACTCTCAACCATAGACTTCTGCCATGTGAAGTTGAAGTCGGTGGACCATGTAAAGTTACGCAAGCCAATGTTGAGCGAACTGAACTCGAACTCTATGCCCTGGTTGAGCAGGTTGCCCACATTGGAAGTGTAGCTGCTGAAACCGGTCACGGCCGAAGCGGGCATGTTGAAGATCAAGGAGCTGGTATATTTATTATAGTACTCCAACGCGATATCGATGCGCTGGTACATATTCCAGTCAAAGCCTACGTTGAAGTTGCGCGACTTCTCCCATCCGAGAGAGTTGTTCTCCGGATTGCTCCAGTATATTCCCGAACCTGTTCCGTATCCCCCGCTTGCCGAATAGAGGCCCTTGTAGGCATAGTACTCTGCCGGAAGGTTTCCGTTTGTGCCGTATGAAGCCTTGATCTTGAAGTCATGGAAAAGCCTTGATACGTCCTCCATGAACGGTTCCTTGCTGAGCCTCCACGCCGCTGAAACCGACCAGAAGTTCGCCCAGCGGCTGTCCGGACCGAGGCGGGACGAACCGTCACGACGGAACGATGCGGACGCATAGTAGCGGTTCTCATAATCATAGTTCACATTACCCAGCACTGACATCATGAAACCTCTGTATGAAGCTCCACCGACACCATGCATCTGTCCCACTGACAGCGCATTAAGCTTATCGTTCGGGAAGTTGTTCGCACCGGAATATGTGTATATAACCTTATGATCAGCGACCTCGAAACCGACCAGAGCGGAAATGTTGCTGCCGCCGAAACTGTCATGGTATTTCAGCACCGAAGAATTGGTAAGGTCGGCGGTCTGGAAGATATATGCGGCACTCAAACCGTTCAGAGCTGCACCATCTATGGACGAAGGAGCCCACCACAGATACTGCTTGTTATCTATGTAGTCATAGCCGAAAGTGTTTGTCAGACCAAGGAAGTCCGTGAAATCAATCTTGAGGTCCAGGCTAGACAGACTGCGCATGGTATGCGTCTTATTATACTGAGTATCACTGTCGAAGACCAGATGTGGATTGCCGGTCTGGCCGCTCCAGCTGACATATTCGTTCCAGCTTCCGTCCGGGTTCTTCGGCTTCGCTGTCGGGTCGCTCTGGGTCAGCACTCCGATCGGAGTGGCATAGCCCATTCCCTGCGACTGGGTGCTCTGGTCGCTATGACCCTTGGTTCCCGTGAACGAAATCATCTGGCGGATGCCCACCTTAAGCCACGGGGCCACCTTGTGGTCCACATTGACCCTGCCGGAAAACCTCTCGAAGTAAGAACCCACGACGATTCCGTCAGTCTTGTCATATCCCAAGCCGGCATAGATCTGTGTCTTTTCATTTCCTGCGGTCAGACTCAACTGATGGTTGGTGAGGAGAGCGTTTGTAAAGACCTGGTCAGTCCAGTCGGTGCTGGTCTTTCCGCTTGGATCAGCCGCCATCGCTGCGATCTCATCACCCGTATATCCATACGAATACGCTGGGTTCAGGGCATAGGCATTATCGCCGGCATCTTTCAGATACTGAAGGAATTGCGGACCATCAAGCATGCGCAGGGCCCTTGGGTTGGCCTTGCTGCTGACTCCTACCTCACCGCTGTATGAGACAGTTGTCTTTCCCTGTCTACCTTTCTTGGTCGTAATGATGATGACTCCGTTTGCGGCCCTGGAGCCATAGAGAGATGCTGCCGCGGCATCCTTGAGGACGGTCATGGACTCGATGTCCTCGGGATTGATGGTATTGAGGATACCCATGCTCTTGTAACCTACCTGGAGGTCACTGGCGGTAGACGAAGACATGACCACACCATCGATGACATACAGAGGGGCCGTATCGGCAGAAATGGATCCCACACCCCTGATCTGGACATTTCCAGCAGAACCCGGGTCACCGTTGTCCGACGCAATGCGCACTCCGGAAACCTTGCCTATCATGCCCTTATCGATGGACTCACTGGAAGAATTGGCAATAGCCTCACCGCTCACCTCGGAAGCCGACCCTGTGAAATCAGACTTTGACATAGAGCCATACGCCACAACTATCACATCATCCAAGTACTCGGTATCCTCCTGCAGGATGAAATTAATAGTATGTTCTCCCCTAATTGGTTTCTCCTGAGACATATAACCAAGATACGAAGCCACGAGCACCGCATCCGCCGGTGCGGAGATCTCAAACCTGCCCTCGGGATCGGATGTCACACCTTGGGATGTGCCCTTGACTAGAACTGTCGCACCTTCAAGAGGATAACCCTCTTGATCGGTGACCGAACCTGTAACTGTCAGGTTCTGCGCTGCCGCTCCCGCTGCAAAAGCGATCGTTGCGGCCAGCGTAATTACGATTTTCCTGATCATAACCAACGATTTAATGTTTACATTTTCAGACGTTGGTTGTCGGCATCCCAAAACTCTTGCCATAAAACAGCGACGGCAGCCCGAGATTCGGACCGCCGTCGTTGTTTTATGAATATTTATCTCTAGAATGTATATCCGAGTGAGAGCGCAAGAGTATTTGCAGCTGCACCCGAACCTATCAGGTATGCAAGGTCAAGCTTGAGGCCGATGAACTTCACACCGGCTCCCACTGAAGCATAAGATGGGAGAGGTGACTGGCCACCGTAGCGATAACCTGCTCTGACTGTCACGAGGTCGCCGTATGTATATGCAGCCCCGGCTGCAGCAGCGAACCATCCGTTGAAATAGTAGTCCGCATCAAGGAGAGCCTCAACTGCATGCTTGCCAAAAGCAGTCTCATAACCTGCTCCTACTGCGACAGAACCAGGGATGCAGAACTTCACACCGCTTGCAGAAGTTACGCTTGTACCGACGTTAGCGACGCCTGCAGTAACCTTAAGGCCACCGAACTTAGCCATTGCGAAAACGTCTGCTGCAAGAGCGCCATACGAGTGATCCTCAGCAAGTGAACTAGTAGCATAACCGATATTTGCTCCGAGAGAAAGGAACGGAAGGAACCTGTAAGCAAGGCCGACATTTGCGTGGATATCAGAAGGCTTGAACTGGCCCTTTACTGCGCCGCTGGCATCAGTGATATCGTATGCCGGATTCATTCCGTAAAGGAAACCTACAGCCACACCAAACTTCTTGTTCATGTTGAAGGCGGCACCAACATTGATCATGTTGCTGCCTACGGCAGTTGGCTGCCACATGGTGTAACCTGCGGCCACATCCATCTTAGTGTCTGAAAAAGGAATCGCAGCTGCATTGTAGAATGAAGCATTAGCGATCGAACCTGTCTGAGTGAGGTTTGCACCTGCTGTTCCAAGGCTTGCCGCATCTGTCTCTGCCGCTGTGAACGGAAGAGCCTGCGCGCCTGCAAGAGCAGGGAAAAGGAGCATGAGCGCTCCAGCTATATAGATAATCTTCTTCATGACACTAGAGTTTTACAACGTTCTTCTTATACTCCTTTCCTCCGAATCTCACCTGCACCGAATAAGTTCCAGGTACATACGAAGACATATCGATCCTTGCAGGATCCTGGGCGCTCACCTTCATCACCTCGTGGAACATTACCTTACCAGTCGAGCTTGAAATGACAATCTCAGTATCGGCAAGATCCAATGTAGCCACATTCAGGTAATCCCTGACCGGATTAGGATAGAGTGACAACGGATCAGATGGGTCCTTCACAGTCACCTTGAAGTCAAACACTACAGACTGTCCACGCACATCGCTTGCAGTAATCTTGACGTCAACTGAACCATATGAAAGAGCTGTCACATAAAGCTTATCCTGTCTTGGAGTAAGATTGACAACTTTCTCGTTTGACACTTCAATATCATACTTGAGCTGCTCTCCGTCTGGATCGTTTACATACTCAGCCATGTTGACAATGAACTCCTTACCCTTAGCTGTAAGAAGAATATCCTCAATCTCCTTCAGCATGACAGGAGCTGCATTATCTAGAACATCAATATGCAGTGTCTTGTTTGTCACCAGCCCGTACTCATCTGTAGCTTTCACAACAGCATCATAAGCGCCAGGAGCAACATTCTTTCCTACAACCTTAAAGATATATTCACCAGCCTGAAGAGATGGAGCGAAAGTATGCTCTATGTCGCAAGCGAACTCGACCTCCACAGTATGATCATCAGGATCATTAATGTAAAGTTTCACTTCAAGAGTCTCAGATGCCTTGACTGCAAAGACGCCATTGTTCTCAACGTTAATCTCTGGGGCATTATTCGAACCTGTATTAAACTCTACTATCTCAGACGCCTCTGCATAATTACGTCCATATGAGAAAGCAAGGAGTTTGACATAATATTTCTTATTGAAGTCAAGACCTTTGACTGCGAAGTCTACCTTCTCTCCAGCTGAAACCTCAGGAGTACATAAGTCGAAACCAACCATGCTATAATCCGAGCTTGTTGCAGCCTCGACCATAGCCTTGTCTGTACTATAAAGAGCAAGATATCCATATGCCGACTTTCCATCCGGATCTGCTGTTGCAGTCCATGAAAGATCCATTGTATTTGCTCTGGCTGATGCAGAAAGATCAGTAACCTTTGTCGGCGCAGCATCTGAACCGTATGTAATCGCGCCCAATGCATCAACAAGCATTCCGATTCTATATGACGCAGGAACTGCAGTTGGATTTGAACCATTGAGAAGCTTTTCCTTAAGCATTTCATTTGTAAATCCAGGACCACCGCAATACGACACAACAAGAGCAGCAACTCCAGAAACGTGAGGGCAAGCCATTGAGGTACCGTTCATGGATCTATAACCGCTACCGGTAACCGTGCTAAGAATATCTGTACCTGGCGCAGCAAGATCAATCCAACTACCATAGTTCGAGAACGATGATTTTGATCCGTCACGTGCAATCGCTCCAACTGCAATCACAGCTTCATAGTCAGCAGGTGAACCATACTGAATATTATCGTTACCCGCTGCAAAGATGACTACTCCACCCTTCATCGGAGATGTCTTTTCCTGATTACCATAGTTGTCACATCCGGCATACTTGATGAAATAGTCTACTGCAGCCTTGTCAGATGATAATATTGTAGTTCTTTGAGCTTCTTTAAGTTCATCACCTGTAACCTGACCATCACCATTTGCATCAAAAACATAGCCCCAGCTGTTCTGGCTGATCACGGCACCATTATCTGCTCCATGTTTGATTGCAGCGGCACTGGCAGCGGCACTGGAAACCGTACCCTCTGCAGTATCCTTGAATATCTGACATGACAGGATCTTCACACCAGGTTTTCCAGCAGCACTGTCACCTCCGGCTACACCGACAACTCCAACACCATTGTTACCTACGGCCGCAATAGTACCAGCAACGTGAGTACCATGGTCTCCGGGGAAGATTGTAGATGAGTTATCATATGCATTGTAATGTCCTGTCTTAAGGCAGTTTGCAGCAAGATCCGGGTGGTTCAACTGCACGCCATTATCCACAACTGCCACAATGACATCCGGATTGCCGGTAGTATAATCTTTCCACACCGGAGTCACATTGATGTCATAGGTCGGATTTGAAACGTTATTCAGTCCCCAAAGATCACGCGACATATCATTAAAATCATGAATCTTGATTTTTCTGACAGGCTCAACGATCTCTACGCCAGGAAGACATCCAAGACCCGATTCGGCTTTTGTAAAAGGAACTATCTCTGAGTGCTTGAGAACGTACCAGCGATGCAAACCTTCTCGTCTGGTTCTAATTTCATATTCACCAGCATATGGAAAAAGTCTTTCCATAGAAGTGACACCCATCTGCTCCAACATCTCATCAATTCCAGCGGACTTCGTCTTCAACAGACCAAGCTCAAGGGAGGCCTCAATCTGGGCAGTAACTTCCTCACTGAACAGGACAATACACTCACCACTCTCATATACTCCTTCAGATGCTTCGCATACCTCATCCTGAATTGGCTGAGACTCCAGCTGTTCACTCACACATGACGCAAGCAGAAGGGCAGGAAGAACGGCAAAAAATAAACGCTTCATAAATTTGTTGTTATTAAACTTTAAAAGGTGGGCGGCCATAGACCGCTCACCTCAACTTGTATATTATAGTAGTTTACTTCTTTGTAAATACAATTGGACCATTGACTGCCTCCTGTAGATAGCCATCGCTTCCAAGGCAAACCAAAGCATTATTAATGGTCAGAGTTTTGCCATCCTCAGACAAATCCATCACCACATCTGCAAAATTTCTCGCCTGTTCGTAGTTAGGATTATCGAGACACGATACTGAATAAGAGAATCCATCCTCTTCAGATGCGAGGTAAGAATCATATGCAACTGTAATCTGAGTCTTATCTGCATTTGCATAGGCTTCTACGATGTTATATCCATTCTCAGAATTATAACCAAGATAATTCGAAGTAAAAGGCTCAAGATCGTATACTAAGAGTCTGCTCCATGATGTATCCGATTCGTCGCCTTCGATAATCATACTCCATGAATAGGACAGGCTTGTTGCACCTGTAGCCTGAGCAGTCCACTCACCGATAAACATCTTGAGAGGATGGTTGTCATCCTTGATTCTAATCTTAGCTGTATTGCAACCACCGGTAATGAATCCCTCTGTTGCACTGCTTATAGAAACAGAGAAGTCCTTTGTACCTGTAAGAGATGGATCATAGTTAATTCCGATGATAATTTCCTGTGTGGTTTCACCTGCAGCAAAGGTAAGGACACCTGAAACCGGAGAAACAATCTCAAAATCTGTTCCTTCCTTAGCCTTGCCGTCAATTGTCTTTACTGATACAGCAACCTCAGCACCTGTTGAGTTTACAATCGTAACAGGAACCTTGATTTCTTCCACATCCTCATTACAAGAATATGATGCAGAGTCAAAAGTTGCAAAAGTCATGTGCTCATACTCCACTTTTCTTCCGCATGAAGCAAGGGCGATGACAGCTGCGACAAAAAGTAATATATTCTTCTTCATATCTGAAATATCAATTAACGATTATTATTCAGCACCATAGCCATCGTTCTGAACGAGGTTCTTATTGAGCTTAAGCTCATAAGATGGGATAGGCCAACAAAGAACATAGTCATCAGCCTCAATTGTTCTCTCGTCAAAGTACTCGCCCAGGTTAACGATGTTAGCATTAACTGCTGCTGTCTGTGCAGGCCTTCCTTCGAATCCCACATGCCAACGCTTGAGACAAGTCAGACGAAGGCCCTCACCCACTGTCTCCTTGAACCACTCAAGCTGAATGTTCTCAAGAGTAGCTACTGTTGTAGATGCACCACGAGCAGCCTGAAGTGCGTTAAGTGACTTCTTAGCATTGATTACGTTATTTGAAAGGAGATGAGCCTCAGCTGAGATCAGATACATCTCACTGATCATGAGAGCCTTGATAGCATGTGCTCCATTCTCAAGGTTACCCATCTGGAACGCCGGATTTCCAATATACTTGATGAATGTATAAATGTTCTTATGACGTGTACCATTCACAAAGATTGGATACTTTGTGTTAGAGAACCAAGTTCTGAGACGAAGATCGTTCTGAGAGTAAGAATCAATAAGCTTCTTTGAAGGGATATAATATGGCTGGAAATATGCACCCTTGGCATCACGACTCACCTGAGTGTAGATTCCGTTACCACCAAGTCCCTCATTATTTGATGCGTAGAACTGGATAATAGGCTCGCTACCGCTGTCTTTTGAGAACTCAGCAGTCATTTCACTAGCACTCGATGAAAGCTTATAGCCTGCCTCTGAATTGATAACAGCATCAGCCATCTTTGCAGCATCCTTATACTCCTCGATATCAAGATAGTAGCGTGCCAAAAGTGCATAGATAGCATCGATTGTCACATCTGCTGATCTCTGCTCTCCCTGATAAACCTTACCTGCAAGAAGTTCCACTGCTGCAAGAAGATCCTCTTCAATCTGATAATACACATCCTCTACAGTAGCACGTGCTGGCTTTGCATAGATATCAAACTCGAGTACGAGCGGCACACAAAGGTCATCTGCTGCTGTATCTGGATCGTAGTCAGGTCCGAAATGACGAGCAAGGTTCAGATAAGAAGATGCTCTACAGTAAAGCGCAGTTCCTTTAAGCCACTCTGCATAAATTGCGAGGCCTTCATTATAATTCTCTGACTCTGGATCAAGGATCAAGTCACACTGCTCGATAGCGATGTTGTATGTCTTGATTGCGCCATAGTGGCTTGCCCACATAGACTCTGCATAAGAATCACTTGTAGTGAAGCTTGCATCTGTTCTATGCACAGAACCATAGTTATTACCATAGCTGGTAAGAGAGTTGAATCCGTCGCACATTACCTCTGTACTCTGAGAGAATGAGCCATAGTGAAGACCTCTATATGTTGCCAAGACACCGTTACGGAAACTCTCGACATCCGACACGCTGGTCAAGATAGGCTTACCCTCATCAACTACAATAGCAGTGGTAGGACGCAGATCAAGGTCGCATGACGCAACCATCACCGCAAGGGCTCCACCAAGGATAATATTCTTTAATATAGTTTTCATTGTCATTATTCTTTAAAGGATTCTTGATTAGAAAGTAAGCTCAAGACCGAAAAGGTACTGCTTAGAGTTACCTACACGACCATATGTAAGGTTTCCTGCAACCTCAGGGTCAATACCTGAATAGTTTGTGAGGCAGAAGAGGTTACGTGCAGTGAAAGAGAGCTTAAGACCGTTAAGAACCTTCTGTGTTCCAAGAAGATGTCTTGGGAAGTCGTAAGCCACCTGGAGATTCTTCAGACGGAGGAAGTCAGCCTTCTCAAGAAGGTGAGTATCGAACTGCATGATCTCACCGTCCTTCCAGCTTGGGTACTTAGCATCTGTATTATCTGGTGTCCAGAAGTCCTGAACAGCCTTGTGCTGAGTACAGTCAAGGTTCTGGTAAGGGTTAGCATAGAAGAATGCGTCGTTGTTGATGAGATACTTGCCAAGGACATAAGAGAAGTCAGCCTGGAAAGAGAAGCCTCTCCAACCGCCACTGAAGCTGAAACCACCGTTCACTGGTGGGTTAAGTCTCTTACCTGTGTTCTGAGTAAGACCAGCCTCATCGAAGTTCTCAGTCACTCTGCTAGGATCCATAGTAGTCTCGTCTACATTCTCGCCTGGGAGATACCACTGCTGCTTACCGTTCTCAGGATTTACACCTGCATAAACCGGATAATAGAATGATACTGGCTTACCTACAACATAAGCGAAACCATATCCTACCATCTCCCATCTCTCAAGGTCGTTGAAGAGTTCTGTAACCTTCTCAGCATTCCAGTTGAATGTTGTATTGAAACGGAGGAAGTGGTCTCTGCCACGGAGGATGTCTACTCCGAGGGTAACGTCAATACCCTGGTTAAGGAGACCACCGACGTTAGCATAAAGACTTGAAATACCTGTTGTATAGTTATAAGGAACGTCCATGAGCATAGACGAAGTCTTTCTGCGATAGTACTCGATATTGAAGTCAATCAGGTCAAGTGCGCGACCGTTGAAACCTACTGTGAGGAGCGACTGCTTCTCCCATGTAAGGTCATAGTTAGATGGCTGACCAAGACCGAGTGAGCTTCCTGTTGCATAGTCAGACATTGCACCAACGAGAGCAAAATACTGATAATCACCGATAGAAGCGTTACCCTGAGTACCATAGCTGACCTTTGCATTGAGGTCATTGAGCCAGTATGCGTTCTGGAGGAAAGACTCTCTCTTCATCTTCCACATACCGCCGGCTGCCCAGAATGTCGCGTTCTTGTTGTTAGGACCGAAACGTGAGCATGCGTCGTTACGTACCGAAGCATCGAAATAGTACTTGTCCATAAGAGCATAGTCAACACGACCGAAGAATGAGAGGAACTGACCCTCAACGAAAGACTCGCTTACGGAGTTCTTATCACTCTTACCGTTCTGGAGGTTTGTAAGACGGTCGTCAGAGATACCCTCTGTACTTGCAGAGAATCCATCATAGTACTCTGCCACACCCTCCTGTCCTGCGAGGACTACGATCTGGTGGTCATTTCCGATATTAAATGCATACTCGATTGTATTTGTAATGGTAGCAGTGTACTCAAAACCAGTCGATCTTGATCTTGTACCATTACCCTCTGTTGCAAGGAATGATGGAACTCTCTTTGAGTCTGACATTGAGATATAACCGTCGAGACCGGCACGCGAAGCGATCTTGAGGTTTGGAATAGGCTCGATCTCTACATTGAATGCAGTGAGGAGACCATAACGATGAGACATGTTAAGAAGGTTCGCAACATAGTATGTAGGAGTATACATACCGTCTGAGAACTGCTGCTCGAATACCTTACCGTTCTCATCCACTGCCGGATAGAGAGGGTTGTTGAGGTAAGAAAGACCACCGGCTGTATAACCTGCACCGCCTGATGCTCCACCCCAGTTAGGGTTTGTGGATCTCTTATCGTATGATACCGCTACGTTTCCTGCTACCTTGAGCCACTCCTTCGGACGACCCTGAACGTTTGTACGTACAGTGTATCTGTCATAAACGTTACCGATAGCTGTACCTCTCTGATGGAACTGAGATGCACCGATCATGTATGCCACCTTCTGTCCACCACCCTCAACGATCACGTCGTTCTGGAACTGAGGGTTGTTGAACTGCTGGTAGTAGTTGTACCACTTTGTATCTGCGTCGAATCCCTTGTCAGTATAAGTCATTCTGATCTGCTCAGGAGTCATGAGACCTGATCTTGTCCAGAATTCCTTAAGCTCAGGACCTGAAAGCATGTTCTTATAAAGTGTCATATCAGCAAGAGTTGAGATACCTGCCTGGCTTCTGAACGATACAGATGCCTTCTCTGCATTGTATGCACCGGCTCTTGTTGTCACTACAACGACACCGTTGGCAGCACGTGAACCATAGATCGAAGTTGCTGATGCGTCCTTGAGAATGGTAATGCTGAGGATATCGTTAGGGTTCATCGCCTGGATTGCACGGCTACTTGCCTGCATACCGTCGATGATATAAAGAGGAGTTGAAGATGCTCCGAGCGAACCCTGACCGTGAAGCTGCATAGACACGTTGTTCTCACCTGCCACACCACCGGTAGTCATAACTGAAAGACCTGCAACCTGACCCTGAAGCTGGTCAAGAGCTGATGATGACGGAGCTGTCTTGATAGCATCTGAATTTACAGTTGTCACCGATCCTACAATGGTTCCCACTTTCTTTGCCGAACCATAACCGACAACAACGGCATTATCAAGTGTTTCCGCGTCTACCGGAAGGTCACAATTGATTTGAGCTTTTCCTTCAACAGCAATCTCTACAGCATTGTATCCGATAGAAGAGAACACGAGAACCGCATCCTTGGATACAGTAATAGAGTACTGTCCATCAACGTCAGTGTTGACGCCGTTCATAGTACCCTTCTCATGAACCGATGCGAAAGGTACCGGCTCACCATTAGAGGCGTCAGTCACATTTCCAGTAACTGTCAGCTTCTGCGCAAAGGCTGTAGAAGCGACCATCACTGCTAACGCTGTGAGAAATAGTTTAATTTTTCTCATAGTTGTTACTTTTAGTTGTTAAACATTAATATTGATTATTTCATTTTGACATTTTAGCATGCTACACTACACACTAATCGCGTCGCATACGAGCAATGTAAAATTACCCGAATTACAAAGATGATGAATTTCTTTTACAAATCCAAAGATTTCAAGGGCGAAAAAGCACGATTCCAGCGTTTATGCATGAGGAATAATCTTTAAAAATATCACTCATATACGACTTCGGATTACAATTCATAAGCATCATCTGAGATTTTTTAATAACTTAGCTGCACAAAAACAAATGTCATGAGTACTTTCAAACTGCAAGAAAAACGCATTCCCGCACTCGCCTGGACATGCACAGGATTGTTTATCGCGGCATCTTTTGTCTTCTTTCTACCTTTCGATATCCCTCATAAAGTAACTTCCCCTGTCGCAATACTGGTTCTCGCATCACTTTGGCTATGTCCATGGCAGATCACGCTGGCACTTCTTTTCTCTTCCGTCGGAGACTACTTCGGCTCATGCGGAAACTTCCTGGCCCAGATGGGAAGCTTCGCGCTCGCGCATGTTATGTACATAGTATATTTCATTGATCGGTACTTCACGAAAGTCGAACGCGACAGGAAACTCACCCCTAAGATGAAAGGATACCTGGCCATGACCGTATTCTGCACCCTGGCGCTCCTGGCGGTCGTTTTCAGTCGCATCGTTCCAGCTGCGGAGCCCGGAATCATCCGCACCGGTGTCACTGTATACGCATGTCTGATCAGCACGATGATGCTTCTGGCGCTGTTGCAGAGAAGCAGCCTATTCGCCCTTGGAGCCGTTCTGTTCGTGTTTTCCGACTTCATCCTCGCATGGAACATATTCGTAGAACCGGTACCTTACAGCCAACACCTGATCATGGCCCCATACTTCCTTGCACAGTGGCTCCTATTCATCCGCGCCACCCCATACCGAGTCGCCCCCGAAATGCGCATCATGCGGTTCTGATCCGACACATCATCTCTGGCTTGACCCACCCTTTCACCACGGAGGAATTCATTAAATAGGACACGACGCAAAGAAAACAACCCAAAACTCTGCGTCGCGACAAAAAAACAGCAAGGAGAAGACTTCCGCCTTCTCCTTGCTGCATATATTCCAGTCCAGGTTAGAGTTCCCATGCGAGGGCTGAAGCGCCGAGGATGGCTGCGTCAGACTCCTTGAGCTCTGAGTAGACTACCTTTACCTTGTTTCTCCACAATGGAAGCACGTTTGCGTTCATAGACTCCTCGATAGGGCCTGTGAGGAACTCCTTTGCACGAGCGAGACCGCCGAAGAGGACGATTGCCTCAGGGGCGCTGAATGCTATGAAGTCTGCGAATGAACGGCCGAGAATCTTACCTGTGAACTCGAAAATCTTGAGAGCAAGTTTGTCACCTTCTTTAGCTGCCTCGTAAACGTCTTTTGAAGCGATTGTATCAAGGTTTCTCAGGAGGGATGGCTCATCAGAAAGTTCGAGCCACTCGCGTGCTGTACGTGCAACACCTGTAGCTGACGCATAGGTCTCGAGACATCCTGTCTTGCCGCAGCCGCATGTACGGCCGTTGTTGTGAACTGCAGCTGTATGGCCGAGCTCACCTGCAAAACCGTCGTGGCCGTAAACTACCTCACCGTTGATCACGATACCAGAGCCTACGCCAGTACCAAGGGTGATCATGATGAAGTTCTTCATTCCGCGAGCCGCACCGTATGTCATCTCACCTACTGCCGCAGCGTTAGCGTCATTTGTAAGAGCGACAGGAAGACCGCCCATAGCCTCAGAAAGGAGCTTTGAGAACTCTACTCTCTGGCGTCCCCAAAGGAGGTTTGGAGCGTTCTCGATTGTACCTGTATAGTAGTTTCCGTTAGGAGCACCTACACCGATACCCCTTACCTTTCCCTCTACGCCAGCCTCTGCGATAAGTTTCTTTACTGCATCAGCAAGCTCAGCGATATAAGGTTCCACCTGGTCATAAGTGTCAGTACGGATAACTGTCTGAGCCAGAACTGTTCCTCTTGCATTTACAACACCGATCTTGGAGGTCTGTCCTCCCACATCGATACCTACTACGAATGTTGAATCCATTATAATATTGATTTGGAGTTAGTATAAGAGATTATGCGTTCTTTACCTTTGATCCGAAGAGAGCGAACCAGAGCATGTAAGCAAGGGCTACAACGATTACCCAGTAGCTTGCCATGTAAGAAACTGCGTCAGCGACAGCATTCTGGATGAGTGGAAGCACTCCGCCACCTACAACCATTGTCATGAACAGACCTGAAGCAAGAGCTGAATGCTTGCCGAGTCCCTCAACAGAAAGGTTGAAGATTGTACCCCACATTACTGATGTACACAGACCGCAGCACACGAGAAGGACAGCAGTAAGAGGAACCTGTGCCATTCCGAATCCAGCCCCTGTAAATACAGGCATAGACGCTGCAACATTTGTAGAGAACATGGCTGAAACGACAAGGACGATAGCAACAGCACATGTTACAGAAAGCTGTGTCCTGCTGGATACTTTTCCGCTGATGAGGCTTGATACAAAACGTCCGATAAGCATAAGGAACCAATATGTTCCGGCAACAAAACCAGCCGTCGTAGCTGCGTTCGCTGTACCAAGAGTATCAGTAAGATAGAAGTTGAGTGTACCTGGGATACCGATCTCGACACCTACGTACAGGAAGATGGCGATAACGCCGAATACCAGGTGACGATATTTCAAGAGTGTCTTCACCGAAGCATCTGACTTCTCCTGCTCAGGCTCTACGAAAGGAACAAAGATAAGCACTGCGAATGTCGCTGCAAATACACCCATTGCCATAAAGAGGACTGTGTTCACATCTGATATAGCTGTATCCTTTGTAATCTGTCCGATAAGCGCACCTACGAGCATAGGAGTAATGGTTCCCATGAGCGAATTGAAGGTACCACCGATCTGAACAAGTTGATTACCCTTGTTACCGCCGCCACCGAGAAGAGTCAGCATTGGGTTCACAACTGTATTAAGGATACATACGGAGAATCCGCAGATGAATGCTCCTAAAAGGTAAACGAAGAAATTGGATGGAAGGCTAAAAAGGGTCGAACCTACACCGATCTTACCTGAAAGGAACTGTACAAGGACGCCAAAGAATCCTACTGCCACTCCAATAAGGGTTGTCTTCTTATAACCGACATTGGTGATAAGCTTTCCTGCAGGAATACCCATGAATAGGTATGCAAGGAAGTTCATCATGTTACCCATCATACCCCAGAAGCTTGAGCCATCAATACCTGGCTGGATCTTCCAGATGTTACCGATCGGCGCTGCAAGGTTGGTCACAAAAGAGATCATTCCGAAAAGGAACATCATGGTAAGGACCGCTACCCAGTTTGTCTTGTTCTTGTTCATTTTGTTAGTATTTTTATGTTAAAAATTATCGTTGTCAGCAAATCGGGCCCAAGTTACGAAAAATTTCAACACGAAAAGCCAAAACGAGGCACATTTCGTCCAAACTTGCAGGCTGCCACATAAAAATTAGCAGGGTTCCCTCCCCAAGGAACCCTGCCGTATATAAAACGAACTTAACAAATAGACACGAAAAAATTTCTGATGTCTGATGCAAAGTTAACGATTATTATGGATTATGCAAATTTTTGACAAATTTTTCAGCGACACACGCCTTATCACTGAAATTTATTAACCCGTTTATAAATTTCAGTTATGAGTTCCTATACTCAGTTGGAGTCATGCCAGTACGCGCCTTGAAGAACTTGTAGAACACCGACTGATTCGGGAAGTTCAGCTTGAAGACTATCTCCTTGATGGTCACTCCCGAGTACTTGAGCAGGTTCTTCGCCTCCAGGATCACATACTGATCGATCCACTCGGGAGCCGACTTGCCGGTCGCGGTCTTGATCAGCTTGCTGAGATATTTCGGAGTCAGACACAGCTTATCTGCATAGAATCCCACATTGCGATACTGTGTGTGATACTCGGAAACAAGCTTTATGAAGCGGTCGAATATGAGCTTGCTGCGGGTCGACTGGCTTTCAGCCTCAGCCGAGGCTCCTCTCTTTTTCCATACGCCCATCAGCATATAGAACATCGAAGACAGCAGGGATAGCAGAGCCTCCCTCTTATACATAGCCTCCGAATTGACGACTCTGGTAACGATCTCCAGTCCGCAGCGCACAACCTGAAGTTCCTTTTCCGTCAGCTTCACGCTAGGATTCTCCATCATGGACATGCCTTCATTGAATATCTTGTTCGCATCCAGCTGCATGCCCTGAAGAAACTCCTTCGACATGGCAACACAGACATACTGAACCTCCTCCTTAGGAACATCCAGAATCTCGTTTACCCTGATTATGTTTCCAGGCACATTCATGAATATCATACCCTCCTCAATCTGATATTCCGTAAGATTCACATTCAGACGGATACGTCCCTTGACGCAATACAGAAGCATGTAGCCGTCGAAGCGGCACGGATGCCCCAGAGGCTGAATCTGATGAGAAAGCTTTATATCCATAACATAGAAATCATCACCAAAACTTACGCGAGGTGAATCCGGGAAAAAGTTCTTGAAGCGTGCAAGAGAGATGTCGTGAAGTGAAGTTTCTGCCATCTTTTGTATAGTATTAATTGTCAATAATTCGTCATGGATGCGACAAATATACAACAAAAACCATTCCCTGCTATTATTTTGGCGAAATTTTTCGTCCTTTTGAATAATATGTAAGAAGTCCGCCTTATTGGGCGGACTTCTTACATATTATTCAAAAATCTAATTATAATTTTAATTAAAGAGATGCAAGATTCATCTTGTTGATGATGCTCTTTCCCTCTGTAGTGTAAGCATAGGCCATATTCTCCTTGTACGCTTCCTCAACTCTTCCGCGGACAACCTTCATAGAGCTGTTCAGGAAGTGGTTCTGCTCTGTCCAAGGCTCAGGGAGCACGCAGATTGCTGCAGGGAGCCATCTGTCAGGGAATGCACCGGCGAACTTGCCACCCTTTCTGTATGCATTTACCTCTGACTCGATAAGGAGAAGCATCTTCTCCTTTGCCTCCTGCGATGCAGGGTCGAGGCCAAGTTCCTGAACATATTTCTTAAGAGCCTCCTTGTTTGGAGTGATGAGTGCGATTGTATAAGGATCCTGACTGTTATGGAGGAGGGCTCCGTCGATGTACTTAGAGTTCTCGACGAGGTTCTCTTCTATTCCCTCCGGAGAGTACTTCTCACCGTCAGCAGCGATGAGGAGCGACTTGAAACGTCCTACCACATAGAGCATTTCAGCATCACGCATGTAGCCCATGTCTCCAGTGTGGAGCCAGCCGTCAACGATTGTATCAGCTGTCGACTTAGGGTTCTTCCAGTAACCTGCCATCACGTTCTCGCCCTTGATGCAGATCTCACCCTTAACGCCGAAAGGCTGCTCCACTCCGTCAGCGTCAAGAATCTTGATCTCCATCGGAGAAACAACCTTACCGGACGATCCGAAGATGTGCTTTGCAGGTGAGTTTGCCGAGATGATAGGGGTTGCCTCAGAGAGACCATAACCCTGGTACATAGGGATACCGATCGCGTAGTAGTATCTCTGGAGGTCGATGTCCAGGAGGGCTCCACCGCCGACGAAGAACTTCATCTGACCGCCGAGACCTTCACGCACCTTCTTGAAGATGATCTTGTCAAAGAGGCACATGAGCGGCTTGCGGAAGATGTCCACAAACTGTGTACCCTTGTTGTATCCTTCCTTATTATATGCAATCGCATTCTTGAGAGCGAAATTGTAGAGTTTCTCTACAGTCTTGCCACTTCTTGCGATCGTGTTCTCGATGTTCTTCTTGAAGTTCTTTGCAAGGGTCGGAACAGAAAGCATCACGTTCGGTTTGAACTCCTTGATGCTGATCGGGATGTTTCTGAGGGCCTCCTTGCCTGTCTTTCCTGAAGGGACAGTACCGATAGAAGCACCGTATGACATCATTGTGTAGAAACCTGCCACGTGGGCGAAGCAGTGGTCGAGCGGGAGGATGATGAGCATCCTGTCAGTCGGCTCTACGCCGATCACAGAGTGCGCCTGCTCTACGTTTGCAGTGTAGTTTCTGTGTGTCAGGAGGATACCCTTAGGATCAGCTGTGGTTCCTGATGTGTAGCTGATATTCGCGTAGTCATCAGGTTCTATAGACTTGTATCTCTGGATGAAGAGTTCCTCGTTCTCTGCAAGGAACTTGTCTCCCATCTCAAGAATCTCGCTGATGAAGATCTCGTTCTCCTGCTTGTCAGCCACCTCGTCAAAGATAATAACCTTCTCGACCATAGGGCACTCCGGAAGGATCTTTCTGATCTTAGGAAGCTGGAACTTCGATGTGATCACGTATTTAGAGTCCGAATGCTTTACGCGGAACACCAGATCGTTAGCTTCTTCAAGCTTTATCGAAAGCGGTACGTTTACAGCTCCAGCATAAAGGACACCGAGCTCGCCGATGACCCACATGTCGCGGCCTTCGCTCAGGTATGAAACTTTCTCACCCTTCTGCACTCCGAGCGCCATGAGGCCTGCGGCTATGCGCTTTGCCTTCTTAAGGGTGTCTTCGTAGGTAGTAGGCTCCCACTCGTTTGTGTCAAGATTCTTTTCCCAAAGGAAAGGATTCTTTGCAAACTTGGCAACATACTTTTCTGCAAAGTCGATGATTGTCAGTCTTTCTGCCATAATTATTTGATTTAGGATTTAGGTTTAGTCTTCTTTTGGGAAGAGGCCGAACAACTCGGCATCGATCTTGTCGATGACCTCCTGGAAGTCTTCAGGACGGTTTTCGAACTTGATACGGTCTACGTCAAGGATAAGCAGGTTGTGCTTGTAATCCTTGATCCAGTTCTCATATCGCTCGTTGAGACCTGTGATGTAGTCGATACGGATGCTCTTCTCGTACTCGCGGCCACGCTTCTGGATCTGGCTCACGAGGTTAGGGATCGAGCTCTTCAGATAGATCAGAAGGTCAGGCGGATTCACCAGCGACATCATGAGGTCGAAGAGGTCCGAATAGTTTTCGAAATCCCTTGTGCTCATGAGGCCCATGCCGTGGAGGTTAGGCGCGAAGATGCGCGCATCCTCATATATTGTGCGGTCCTGGATGATAACCTCGTCAAGCTTGGAGATATCAACGACATCCTTGAAACGCTTGTTAAGGAAGTACACCTGGAGGTTGAATGACCACCTTTCCATATCCTCATAGAAGTCAGCGAGGTATGGGTTATAGTCCACTGATTCGAATTTCGGAGTCCATCCGTAATGGGCAGCAAGCATCTTCGTAAGAGTTGTCTTTCCGCTGCCTATGTTTCCTGCAATCGCGATATGCATATTATCGTAATTTTATTGATTTTTCATGTGTCTAACTTGGCAAAGTTAATAACTTCTTTTGTATTTTTGTCAAAAGTTAGCATTTAATGACATGATACACATAGAACATTTTACCTTCAATGCCTTCCAGACACGCTGCTGCGTGGTATGGGACGATAACGGATATTGCGCTTTTGTAGACCCAGGATGCTCTACCACACAGGAAATTCTTGAGGTGGTCTCCCTGGTGAATTCGCGCCAGCTGACCCCGGTCTGCATCATGCTGACCCATGCCCATTTCGACCACATCTACGGCATGTCGGCACTGGCAAAGGAGTACGAGATCCCAGTATATGCACACATGGGCGAAATGTTCACTTTGGAAACGACAAATCCTGCGGTATGCGAGGCATACGGCCTCCCTCTGCCGGACACATTCCCTATGATCAAGTCGTTTTCTGACGCACACATAGGCAGCAGGTTCTACCACGTTTCAAGGTTTGACACCATCGAAGTGGGCGATCTGCGTTTCAAAGTCATAGAGACGCCGGGCCACTCACGCGGCGGCCTGTGCTTCTTCGAACCCACCGAGCGTGTCCTCTTCAGCGGCGACACCCTTTTCGCCGGCTCAATCGGACGCACCGACCACCCGGGCGGCGACTACGACCTCCTCATGAAGAGCATCATGGAAAAGCTCCTGCCGCTGGACGACTCTGCAAACCCTGTCAAGGTCATCCCAGGCCACGGCCCATGCACCGACCTTGCCACTGAAGGAATGAGCAACCCATTCCTCCAACCATTCAACCTGCCTTACGACGAGGAATAGCCCGGCTTTCCCTGGCAAGCACCGTCCCTGGTGACCATGGAGGGATACGGGGCAGACTCTACAGCGTCTGGCCGTCGATGAATTCGCGGAGGATGGAGGTCGGCGGGATGGCGGCGATTTCCGCTGGGGAAAGCGCCACTATGCTGCTGAGGAACTTGAGCATGCGAGAGGCCTCGGTGTAGGCTGGTGAGTGCGGCGGAATGCGGCGCAGGAGCGGCTCAGCGTAGTATTTCAAGACCGGGAGTTCGAAGATGTGAGCTGAATTGAAGATCGCATCAGCATACTCCTGGAACGGGAAGATGTTGCGGTTCTCTCCGCGGCGGACGCTCTGCCAGCGCATGATCGTGCTCTCGGGATTGACCCCGCGCGTGCGGTTGTCGCGGATCATGCGGCGAAGCATGCGGTTGTCGGAAGTGGAGATGTTGTTGTTTTCGTCTATCGACAGCGAAGTCAGTGCCGAAGCGTATACGCGGAACACTTTTGAAGGGTCCACACCCGGAATCATGGCAGGATTGAGTGCATGGATACCCTCCATGATCAGAATGTCCTTCTCGTGCAGCTGCATGAAGTTACCGTCGTAATACTTGCGTCCCTCAACGAAATTGAAGCGCGGAATCTCTACAGTCTTTCCTTCAAGAAGCCCATTCAACTGGCGTCCGAGCAGCTCAAGGTCCATTGCGCCAAGAGCCTCGAAATCATATTCTCCGTTCTCATCTCGAGGAGTAAACTCCCTGTCTACAAAGTAGTTATCCAACTCTATAACTCTAGGATTCAGTCCAAGGATGCGGCACTGGAGTGCGAGCCTCTTGGATGTCGAAGTCTTGCCGCTTGACGACGGACCGGCGATGAAGACGATCTTCACGCTGCCGCGGCGGGCATATATCTGGTCTGCGATATCCGCATATTTACGTTCATGGAGAGCCTCAGACAGATTGATCAGGTCTATGATTCCACCGGAAAGAACCTTGTCATTGAGTTTGCCGACTCCGCGAACACCCATGATGGAGCACCAGTCTGAATGTTCCTTCAATGCAGTAGCCAGCTTTGACTGACGCTTCATCGGAAGCACCTTGTCGGTTTCGCCTTCCATAGGATACTGCAGACAGAATCCGTCATTGAATCCTGCCAGATTAAAGGTAGTAAGCAGGCCTGTAGATGGGACTAGCGGACCGTAGAAAGTGTCCACAGTGCCGTCAAGAGTATATACATTATAATTGAAGCGGCCGGTGGTCTTCAGCAGGTTGACCTTCTCGGTCTGGTGCTGACGCTCAAATATCCTGCAGCATTCCTCCAGGCTCATCATGGTCTTGCCAAACGGAAGATCCGCTTGTATGATCTGATCCATGCGCGCCTCAATGGCCTCGATTGTCTCATCCGTAAGGAAATATCTGCAAGGACGTCCGTCCTCCATGGCATGAGGTTCCTGAATCTCGCAGTACAGACCGCTTGGAAGGGAATAATCGATCACGAGCACCTTATCCGGGAACATCTCGCGCACCACCTTCTGCAGCACGAAGCAGAGGGAGCGGATATAGGTGCGGCGGCCATCGGGATGGCTGTAGCCAATGAAGCGGACGTTATGCGGGTTTATGATCTTATAGTCCAGGGACTTGAGCTTGTTGTCCACGAGGGCGGCAAGCACAGGTTCATCCAGGATCGGATTATCCGGGGACATGTGGCCATAGAGAGATGTCAGCGTCGTGCCGATAGATACCTTTTCGTATAAAGAGGTGTTTTCACAGAATATTCTAATTCCTTCCATTATTTTTTAGTTTTAAAGATTGCCACGACCCTTGCAGGGTCTCGCAATGACGTATGAGGGTCTGCCATGAGATCAATACAGTACTTCCTTCAGGAACGGTCCTGTTACGGAGTCAGGGTTGTCAGCGAGTTCCTCCGGTGTGCCGGCAGCAACTATCGTTCCTCCGGCCTTTCCGCCTTCCGGACCCATGTCGAAGATGTAGTCCACCGACTTCAATACATCAAGATTATGCTCGATGACGATAACGGTATTTCCTTGATCCACAAGCTGCTGGAGCACCTCCATGAGCACCTGGATATCCTCGAAATGCAGACCTGTGGTCGGCTCGTCCAATATGTATAGTGTGTTTCCTGTACCCTTGCGCGCCAGCTCGGCCGCCAGCTTCATGCGCTGGCTCTCTCCGCCTGACAATGTCACTGCCGACTGTCCCAACTGGACATATCCGAGTCCCACATCCACCATGGCCTTCAGTTTCTGGGCGATCGACGGAATGTTCTCAAAGAACTCATACGCCTCACTGACAGGCATTTCCAGCACATCGTTGATATTCTTTCCCTTATACCTGACAGCCAGTGTGTCCTCCTTGTAACGCTTGCCGCGGCACTCGTTGCAGACCACATTGACCGACGGGAGGAAGTTCATTTCAATGACCTTGATACCTGCTCCCTTGCACTCCTCGCAGCGGCCCCCTGCCACATTGAACGAGAATCGGCCCGCCTTAAAACCACGCACTTTTGCATCCGGAGTAGCCTCAAAAAGCAGACGAATGTCGTTGAACACGCCTGTGAACGTAGCCGGATTGCTTCGCGGCGTACGTCCGATCGGGCTCTGATCGATCTCTATGAGCTTGTCTATGTTATCCACCCCTACGATCTCGTCGTACGGAAGCGGCTGAAGCTTGGCGTTATAGAACTTGTTCTTCAGTATAGGCATGAGGGTCTCGTTGATGAGCGACGATTTGCCGCTGCCGCTGACTCCCGCCACGCCGATGAGCATTCCCAGAGGGAAGTCTATGTCTACATTCTTGAGGTTGTTTCCGCGCGCTCCGCGTATGCCCAGGGTCATGCCGTTGCCTCTTCTGCGCTGCGACGGGATCTCGATTGCACGCTCGCCGCGGAGGTATTCGAGGGTGGTTGACGGGGTTATGATCATGCGAGATTTCTTGACTCGGCCGCCAGCCTCGCTCGGAATGACGGACGCATGGCTGGCCTCGCCATCCTGGGCAAAGCCTTCCATAAGCACCGAAAGCGGCGCCGAAAGGCATATCTTGCCGCCCTTGTCACCCGCTCCCGGACCCACATCCACCAGCCAGTCAGCAGCCATCATGGTCTCGGCATCGTGCTCCACCACCATCACCGAGTTACCCTCGTCGCGAAGCTTCTTGAGCGAAGCGATGAGCTTGCGGTTGTCGCGTTGGTGCAGTCCTATCGACGGCTCGTCAAGGATGTAAAGCACATTCACCAGCTTCGATCCGATCTGGGTCGCAAGTCTGATGCGCTGGCTCTCTCCTCCTGACAATGAGGCGGTTGCACGGTCCAATGAAAGATAATCCAGCCCCACGTCCAGCAGGAATGAGACCCTGTCCTTCAGTTCCTTGAGAATATCTCGCGCAATAAGGCTTTCGCGCGTCCTGAGCTTGCTGTCAAGGGCATGGAGCCACTCGCTAAGCTGTGAGATCTCCATAGCAGCAACCTCCGAAATGGTCTTGTCGTCTATCTTGAAATATGTGGTTTCCTTATTGAGTCTTGTGCCGCCGCACTCCGGGCAGACGATCTTTTCCTGGATATCCCCAACTATGCCGCCGAAGGACACCATCTCCGATGATGTTCCCTCTCCTACCCTGAAGAGTTCGTCAGAGCCGAAGACAATCAGCGAGACCACGTCTTCCGGCAGCTCGTCGATCGGATCATAAAGCGAGAAGTTGTATTTACGCGCAATTGACCTTATCACATCGAACTTCTTGGTCTCGCGGATCTTTCCAAGCGGGATGATGCCGCCGTCTGCTATCGATTTCGTGCGGTCCGGGATTATAGTGTCCATATTGACATCCACTATGATTCCCAAACCCTTGCAGTGATGACAATAACCCTGCGGCGAGTTGAATGAGAACGAATGTGGAGCCGGCTCCGGCAGCGAAAGGCCGGTATCCGGGCATACCAGATGCTTCGAGTAATGAGTAACGGCCTCAGTCTCCATGTCCATTATGGCGACGGAGCCCTTGCCGAAGTTCAAGGCCGACATGACGGAGTCCTTAATGCGCTTCTGGTCCTTCTCGGTCGGTTTGAGCCTGTCGATGACCAGTTCAATGAAATGGGCCTTATAACGGTCCAGAGCCGTGATTTCATTAAGCTCGCAGAGCTGGCCATCAATGCGGATCTGCGTATATCCACGCTTGCGCATCTGCTCGAGCAGCTCCTTGTAATGGCCCTTGCGGCCCCTTACCAGCGGAGCGAGCAGGTAGCATTTGCGGCCTGCGTAGTTCTCCATGATCAGCGAGACGATCTGCTCGTCCGTGTATCTGACCATCGGTTTGCCAGTCTGTGGAGAGTATGCTGTCGATGCACGGGCATAGAGAAGTCGCAGGAAGTCATAGATTTCCGTGATCGTGCCCACAGTAGAACGAGGGTTGTTGCCGGTGGTCTTCTGTTCTATGGCGATGATCGGACTAAGTCCTGTAATGGACTCTACCTCAGGCTTTTCCAATATGCCCATGAAGTGCTTGGCATATGTGGACAGCGTGTCCATGTAGCGCCTCTGGCCCTCAGCGTATATGGTATCGAATGCCAGCGATGACTTGCCGCTTCCGCTGAGTCCCGTGATCACGACAAACTCGCCGCGCGGAATCGAAAGTGACACGTTTTTAAGGTTATGCGCCTTGGCACCCTGGATCTCTATGTAATCGTTCTTTTTCTCCATCTTCCTGTCGCACTGCCCTACTGACGGCAGTGACTTACAAATTTACGAAAAAATCTGCTATTTCAAACGGAGGTAGGCGTGGCCGAAGCGGGCGGCCGCGGCGCGGTCGAGCTCCTCGCGCACCGAAGGGTGGGCGATGGAGATGAGCGCGCGGGCGCGTTCGACGAGGCTCTTGCCTCGGAGCTGGGCTACGCCGTACTCTGTGACGATGTTCTGGATCATGTGGCGGGTGGTCACGACGCCGGCGCCTTCGGTGAGGACAGGCTTGATCTTCGAGACACCCTTTTCGGTCATGGAAGGTATGGCTATGAATGTCTTGCCGCCTTCGGAGAGCGAGCCGCCATACATGAAGTCATGCTGCCCGCCGACGCCGGAGATGATGCGTGTGCCGACGGAGTCCGCGCAGACCTGACCTGTGAGGTCGACCTCAACGGCAGAGTTTATAGCCATGACCTTTGGATTCTGCGCTATGCGGAAAGGAGCATTGGTCCATGCAACATCCTTGAGCACCAAATCTTTACGATAGTCCATATATTCATACAGACGCTTTGAACCAAGAGCAAGAGAGGCAACTGAGATACCCGGGAGCACTGTTTTGCAAGAGTTGTCAATGACGCCTGACTCCAGCAGCGGAAGGACACCGTCGGTCAGGGCTTCGGTGTGGAGGCCGAGGTGCTGGTGGTCCTTCAAGGCCGAAAGTACAGCATTCGGAATGCCGCCGACACCGATCTGAAGGGTCGCTCCGTCCGGGATCATTTCAGCAATGTGGCGACCTATCGCCGTGTCTATCTCGGAAGGAGTAGCGGTCGGAACCTCAACAAGGGGATCATCCACCTCGACTGCGGCGTCTATGCGGGACACATGGATCAGGGCATCACCATATGAAAACGGCATGGCCTTGTTGACCTGAACTATGATCTTTCGGGCACATTCGACAGCGCTGACGGCAAGGTCGGCAGAGATTCCGAACGAGCAGTAGCCTTCGTCGTTTGGCGGAGACACGTTCAGGAAGACAGCGTCAACCGGGAGTGTCCCGTCACGGAACAATCCGGGGATTTCGCCCAGGAATGCCGGAATGGTAGATCCGTAGCCATCTGCCAGCCAGCGGCGTACATTGTTGGCGACAAAGAGGCTCTTCACATTGAAGGCGTCCTTGTACTCCGGCTTGCAGTACGGAGCTTCGCAGCGGCCTACGGCAAATGCTGCATAGACGGTTACATCCTTGAGTTCATTACCTCTGTCTGCAAGTGCCTGCGAGAGGACCTCCGGAACGGATGTGCTGCCCTGGATGTATATGCTGTCACCAGACTCTATCAGTTGCACGGCTTGTGCCGCTGTCATGTATTTCATAAAATATCTTCATTTGCACACCTTGGCCGCTAATGGTCCCCAAAACGTCCAAGGTATATATAAAAAGGTTCAATTTAGAAGTTTTCATGAACACCTCGGTCGCAAAATAACCAGAAAACGTCCAAGGTATTCAGATTGCTAGTGGTCTGCCGCAAAAAGTCGGAGACGTTCTTCGAGCATGTCGAACTGCTCCGGACGATTGAGCTGGGACACGCAGATGCGGACTCCCGGCTGGCGGCTTCCTGTGGTCGATAATGCAATCGTAGCCATGCCGTAGCGTATCATCTCAGCCATGAGCTCGCCGCTTGACATGCCCTTGTAACCCACCGTGTAGAAGAATCCGTCGCTCACAGGCTCATCTCCATCCATGGAGTATACAATATGGAAGCCATTGTCGATGAACATCTTCTTGCTGATCTTTGCCCTGCGTGCATATTCGGCGGCTGAAGTGACGAAGTCAAGCTCGCCGTCGGCGGCGGCGCGGAACATTTCGGCCAGTGCATACTGGGCGGAATGTGTAGCGCCCGATGAGACTGCATACAGGACTGCAAACACGAACGCGTCACCCAGACGGGACATCTTGTACCATACCGGCAGCAATGGATACTCCCTATGATACAGCGCATCCGAAATCGCTATGATCGCGATTCGCTGGCCGGCATAGCTAAACATCTTCGAACCGGACATCATGATGATGTAATTGTCTGTATATTTGGCGATTGTCGGCTGGAACGGAGCCTCGAACGGCTTGCCGAGAGGCTTGCGGAAGTCCATGCACATGTATGCCAGGTCCTCTATGACTATAGCATCATACTTGGTAGCCAGCTCACCTATGGTCTTGAGTTCATCCTCGGTCAGGTTGAACCACGCCGGGTTGTTCGGGCTTGAATAGATGATCGCTGCTATACGGCCCGTCTGCAGATGTCTCTCAAGCTCCGGGCCGAGCTTGTCGCCACGGAAATCATAGATGTCGAACGAATCACTCGGAATGCCGAGGATACGGGTCTGCGTGCGCTGGACAGGGAATCCGGGATCAATGAACAGGATAGTATCCTTGCCCTCGACAAGGTGGGAGCACAGCAGGAAAGTAGAGAAGCTGCCCTGCATCGAGCCCACAGTCGGAATACATCCCAAAGGGGCCACGTCGATGTCAAGATAGGCCTTGAGGAATCTTGAGGCCTGCTCCTTCAGTTTAGGAATGCCGTACATGTTAGGATACTGAGACGCAACGCCGGAATCCAGAGCCTGCTTCTCAGCCTCTATGCCCACACGCATAGGAGGAAGTCCGGGGATACCCATCTCAAGATGCAGAAATTCGGTCTGACTCTGAGTTTCCAGAGCCTTTGCGATCGCGCCCGACTGGCGGATCGTAGCTGACGAAATGTCGAGAATGTCCATCTGCTCCAGCAGGGAGTCATAGACAGACTTTGCTATCGGAAGTTTCATAATGACCTTTGGCGGGGAGAAACCGCACCAAATATACATAAAAAAAAGAAGTCCGACAATAATTGCCGGACACTCTTACACACACATTTCAATATATATTCCTTATAAAGGTCTATAATCAGATTAGATAAGTTAACCACAGATACCGATGTATGCTATAGTCGGGATGCAAAGGTATAAATTCCCCTACCCCGACACTATCAAATCACTGCCTTGGTGACGAACGGCACAAATTGAGTGACGAATGGTGGAATGCGAAAGACGAAATGCAAACATTTTCACGCCGAAAAGTCTCCTCATCCCGCCAAACAGGTCCTAAACACAAAAAATGCGACCAAACATCCATACTCCCCCACCAAACCTGACCCCACTTTGACAGAATCACAAGTCCGACACACACAAAGCTCTGTACTACAACTAGTTAAGCAAATATCCTGCATGGCGCGGAAGGCAGGATATTTGGGTAAAGCATTGAGAGACAAGATGTTGGAGGGCCACACACCAAGAACACTTCGAAGTGCATGGTTAGAACGAAGACGAGAAGGAAACGGTGGACTGGACTGGAGAGGAAGCGTAGCGGAGAGGCAAAAGGAAGAGAGCGGCGGATGAGCTGGAGAGGAGCATAGGAGGGAAAGAGTGGAGGGAAAGCGCGGCGGGAGAAAGTGGAGGGTGAGAGTGGAGGGTGAGAGTGGAGGGAAAGCGCGGCGGACTGGGCTGGAGGGAGCCGTGGGAAAGCCATGCGCGCTTTCCGGCACACAACTCCGTCCCGCAAAGCGCACCTGTCATGCCTACAGACTACACTAAGACACCTAACCGTGCTTTCCCTCTTAGGGCATCCCTTAACACCGGTCAAAAAATCTATTGCGCTTGGGCAGTGCCGTCCACGAAATCGCGTGTTTTCATGGACGGCAGCTCTTTTTTACACCTCCCGTCCTCGTTTTCGCCCCTTTTCATGGATGGGACCCGGTCGGGGATGGCATGACACATGAGGCCGAGCACAAAAAAAGACAGCATCATTGCTGATGCTGTCTTAAATCTTCAATTTATATTATTTCTTTGCAAGCGTGATTATATCCTTTTCATTATTTTTATTTTTCTCAACATATGTAACGATATAGTCACCAGATGCCTTCATCTTGATATTGCCATTAGCATCTGTCTTAAGGTCCCAACCTACCCAAACATTATTATACGAATATGTCCAAGCATGGTTTTTCCTTATTTTCCACTCAGCATTCTGATTAAAGTTCTGTACAATAGTCCAAATTCCATCACCAGAATACACTAAATCAAAGTCCTTATTCCAATTTGATCCTGCAATAGTACCAATTAAGCTATAGTAAGTGTTTGCAGGAGTTGTTTGCTTTGTTGCTTCTGTATATGACTTACCTGGCTCCATAATATAGACCTGGCCAGCAAGACGATCAAAATAAACATCATATTTACCAGCTTTTACAGCTATATCTGCAGAGCTTCCATGAGTGAATACTCCTACTGCACTATTTATAGTTTTCATTGTGGTATTCGAACTTCCAAAATTGTAAGCATCTTCCCAAACACCTTTCTTGCGAATCTTAAACTGACCATTTGCAGAAAATTCCACTCCAAACAAAACAAAGAAATCATCCTGAGTTGTTTCATACATAATCGCATCTGTCCAGTTGTTATTTGTACCAACAAGACTGTATATTGAGTTCTCTTTAAGCGACAATTTCCCGAGAGGATAGACCTTATTTGCAGCAGGAGCAAAGTTATCCTTTTCTTTAGCACCGAGAACAATACCAACAGTATAGCTCAATTTGCCTGTAGTATTAGGATCAACACAAGCATAGTAAGTATTACCTGGCTCGCAACCTTCAACAGTATAGGTCTTGTCACCAATTGTGAAAGCCACGTTACCTGCGATTGACACCTCAAACTGAAGAAGGGCAGTCGTGTTTTCTAGCTTTGCACCCTCGCCTGCGCGAAGAGCCTCCATTGTTGTCTTACCCTCAAGAAGAGCGGCACCGTTTGCAAACGAACCAGCTTCTGCTTTCTGAGTTGCCGGCACTTCAGTTGTTCCAGAAGGATAGTTGAGGATAGCTTCACCATTGTAACCTGCCTCAACCTCTCCCTTGAATGTGCTGGTAGTACCTTTAACCAACTCAAGATCACCAATGTTCTTACCACCGACTGTTACGCTAACCTTGTCACCTTCCGACCAAACTGTAGCCTTACCGTCAAGAGAAGTCTTTGTCATCGGGTTAAGGTCCACGGTAATAAGTTCTGTCTCAACAACTGGTTCAATAGGAGTATTTACTTCTTCCATCTTGTTGCATGATGCAGCAAAAACAACTGCTGCAGATGCCATAATCATAAATATCTTTTTCATTGTCTGTCCGAATTTAAAATTAAACTTATTACCATGAGAAATTTTCATCTTCCCAATCACCAACAGACAAATCATTGCCATTTAGCGTACTGTTGCACAACACTCCCTCAGAGAGAACCTCAACGACTGAGACTGTCGGAGATTCGTAGCTGCGGACCCCGAGGGAGAGGGTGGCAGCGGTTGTTAATTCTTTGTTCATTTTACTTGGTTATGTTTTTGTATTGTAATTCTTGTTACAGATTGCCACGTCGCTTCGCTCCTCGCAATGACGTGGGGAGATTTCTCCACTCGCTTCGCTCGGTCGAAATGACAGAGAGTCGGCTCGGTCAAAGGACGGAAACGGCTCGGTCAAAGGACAGAGACGGCTCGGTCGAAATGACAGAGAGACGACTCGGCCGAAGGACGGAGGCTGCTCGGTCAAAAGGTCCGGCGAAAAAGCGCGCGAAGGTAGTCATTATTTCCCAAAATGAGAAATAAAGACTACCTATTCTACTATTTTTCAATGAATGAGATTGCGAAGCCGCCGCCGCGGGCCATTGTCATCGAGAGAACGTCGTCTGCGGTTACGTCCTGCTTCCAGATCTTGTATGCCTGTGGGTTCTCCTTGTAGTCGGCATCCTCAGCGTCAGCGTAGATTGTTGCCTCGTATGTCTTGCCTGGCTCAAGGAAGTTCATCGGAACCTCAAGAGTGCGCTTCTGGTCGTCGGTCACACCACCGCAGAACCACTGGCCGTTCTTCTTGCCCTGACGTGCGATGACCACGTACTCACCTGGCTCAGCAAGGAGGTACTTGGACTGGATCCAGTCGATGTCCACGTCCTTGATGAACTGGAACGCATCCATGAACTGAGCGTAGTGCTCAGGGAGGTCAGCAGCCATCTGGAGAGGAGAGTAAAGTGTCACGTAGAGTGCGAGCTGGTTTGCGATAGTAGCATTCACCCATGAGTTGTTTCTGCCCTCAGTCACAGCTGCGAGGTCCATGAAGAAGATACCTGGAGTATAGTCCATAGGACCGCCGTTGAGACGTGTGAACGGAAGGATTGTCACATGGTGAGGCATTGTACCGCCGAACGCCTGGTACTCTGTACCGCGGGCAGCCTCAGCACCGATGAGGTTAGGGTATGTACGGCAGAGACCGGTAGGGCGTACCATCTCGTGGCCGTTGAGCATTACCTCGTGCTCCGCTGCCTTCTTCACTACATGCATATAGTGATTGATCATCATCTGGCTGTAGTGGTGCTCGCCCGGAGTCACGATGTCACCTACATAACCGCTCTTGATAGAGTTGTAGCCGTACTTGTCCATGAGTTCAAGGGCAGCATCGAGGTGACGCTCGTAGTTACGAACCGATGATGAAGTCTCGTGGTGCATCATAAGGCGCACGCCCTTTGAGTGTGCATACTCGTTGAGTGCAGCGATGTCGAAGTCAGGATATGGAGTCACGAAGTCGAACACATAGTCCTTGTTGCAGTTAGCCCAGTCCTCCCATCCTTCGTTCCAGCCCTCTACGAGGACCTGGTCGAAGCCATGCTCGGCTGCGAAGTCGATATAGCGGCGAACCTTCTCGTTGTTTGCAGAGTGGCGGCCGTTAGGAGTAGCTGAAGCGTAGTCGGTAACGCCGAGCTGTACTGAAGCGAAGTCGTCAGTGTAGTTCCATGAACCCTTGCCTGTGATCATCTCCCACCATACACCGATGTACTTTACAGGCTTGATCCAGTCTGTGTTCTCAAGAGCGCAAGGCTCGTTGAGGTTGAGGATCATGCGGGAAGCGAGCTGCGCAGTTGCGCTCGGAGCAACCTGGATTGTTCTCCAAGGAGTGTTGCAAGGAGTCTGCATGCGGCCCTTCCAGCCCTGTGCGTCAGGGGTAAGGTGTGACACGAATGTCATTGTCTTAGGGTCAAGCTCAAGGTGCATACATGGATAGTCGAGAAGTGCAGCCTCGTGGATGTTGATGTAAAGACCGCTGTCTGTACGCATCTGGAGAGATGTCTGGACACCGTTTACAGAGTATGGAGTCTGAGAGTCATTTCCGCAGATAGCCTGAGGCATCTTCTCTGCGATCTCAGAGAGACGTGACTCTGTGAAGTTGTACTCCTGAGTGTCATAATCTCCTGGAAGCCACCATGCTGTGTGGTCACCCGCCATCGCGAACTGAGTCATCTCCTCCTTGATCACGAAGTAGCTGAGGTTCTTCTGGTAAGGGAACTCATAGCGGAAACCGAGACCATCGTTGAAGAGGCGGAAACGGATCGCCATCTTCCTGTCTGTAGACTTCTGAACGAGGTTCACGAGAAGCTCGTTGTAGTTGTTGCGGATCTGTGTCTCCTCACCCCATACCGGCTCCCAAGTCTCGTCGAATGAGCTTGTCTCCACGCTCTCGACAGAGAATCCGTCATAGAATGAGTTTGATGGCTGGCGGTCCTCCTTTGAGATAGTACCGTCTGCGTTGTATACGAGCTTCTGTGCCTTGAGCACTCCACGGAGCTCGAAGCCGAGGTCAGAAGGAAGGATAACCTTCTGGTCACCGTAGCTGAGTGCGTACTGAGGAGTGCCGTCAGCTGTAAGCTGGAAGGTCATCTCCATGTTGCCGTCCGGAGACGTCATGGTCTGGACATCTGTCACAGGACCGTTCTTTGGTGCGCAGGCGAACACGATGGCCGCTGCTGCGATTGCTGATAGGATTCTTTTCATTATAGTGTTATTTATATTTCATTTATCAGATCCCCTACTTTCTGTACTCTACCACAAGGGCAGTCTTAGGAGCCACGACTGTAGCGTCAGATACCTCGAAAGGCTCGCCTGTGAGCACATCGACTCCGCCGGTCAGGCCGTCTGTGATCTCCGAGTAGTATGACCACGGAACATTCACCGCCTCAAGGTTGTTGTTGATATATACGAAAACAACAGCGTCGTCATTATATCGGAAATACGCATAAGTATTGTCACGTGTCATGAAGTGCACGGTCTTGCCGTTGTGGATCACGTCAGCGGTCTTTCTCCACTGGAAGAGTCTGCTCACATAGTTGAAGAGGTCAGCTGCCTGGCCCTTCTCTACTGCGATTCCGTCAGTGTTATGTGTCTGAGCCTGACGTCCTTCGTCTGTGAAGAGGTCGACAGGATCGCCCTCCCATCCGCCCGGGAAGTCAACGCGGAGACCTGGGTGGTCACCGATGTTGTCCGGAGTTGCAGACACGAACATGAGCTCGTCACCTGCGAAGATCTGAGGGATACCGCGCATTGTAGCCATCATGGTCATCGCGAGCTTGAGGGCACGCGGATCCTTGCGTACGCAGTCGCCGATGCGGGCTGTGTCGTGGTTGCCAGGGAAGATGAGCATCTTCGAGAGATCGTGATATACGAAGTCATGCGAAAGGATGTCGTATACCTTGCTCATGCCGGCGCCCCATCCGCCGTAGTCCTCGTCAAGGGCATCACGCAGCGCATCGTGAAGCGGGAAGTCCATGATAGAAGGAAGGTGCGAGTCGAAGCCATCCTTGTTGGCGTTGCCGCCCTGCCAGTATGCGAGCTGAGGGATGGACGAAGTCCAGCACTCACCCACGATATTGAAGTTCGGATACTCGTTCATGATGGCCTTGCACCACTCTGCAGCCGGGTTCTTCTCGTTGTATGGGTATGTGTCCACGCGGAAGCCGTTGAGTCCCGAGTACTCGATCCACCATACGCCCCACTGGATGAAATACTGGAGCACGTATGGGTTGTCGAGGTTCATGTCGACCATTGTAGGCACGAACCAGCCGCTCTCCTGGATGTAGAGGTCCTTTGAAGAGGCGTTAGGGTCCATGTTGGTAGAGAATGCTACATTTGTTCCTGTGTATGTATCAAACTGATGAATCCAGTCCTGGAACGGAAGGTCCTCCATCCACCAGTGCACATAGCTGCAGTGGTTAGGGACGATGTCCATGATGATGCCCAGACTCTTCTCACGTGCCTTCTCCACAAGCTCCTTGTAAAGTTCGTTGGAACCGAAGCGTGAGTCGATGTGATAATAGTCCGAAGCAGCATAGCCGTGGTATGAGCCGCGAGGGTCGTTGTCCTCAAGGAACGGAGTTGTCCAGATGTATGTCGCACCGAGCTCGCTGATGTAGTCGAGATGGTCGATGACTCCCTGGATGTCACCGCCGTGACGGCCATGAGGATTGGCACGGTTGCCGTCCTCTGCTGTGTCGTCTGTTGAGTCGTTCGAAGCGTCGCCGTTGGCGAAGCGGTCAGGCATGATGAGGTAGATCATGTCCGCTGTCGTGAAGCTCTTGCGCTCTGCAGAGCCTTCAGCGCGGGCTGCGATCTCGTATGGATACTTGAATGACTGGCCGTCCTTCGAGAAGACGATGTAGTATGTGCCAGGGACTGCATTCGGAGCCACATTCACGTCTACGAAGAGGTAGTTAGGGCTCTCCGCCTTGTTGATCTTCTCTACAGATACGCCTTTGCCGCCTTCGATTGTGACGTCATATTCTGAGATGCCGGCACCCTGCACGAGAAGCTGGAGGTCGGTCTTCATGCCCACCCACCATGAGAGAGGTTCTACTCTTGTGACCTGCTCCGATGTCGCGTCAGCGACTGAGGCAGGGTCGAATGCGGGGCCCGAGCATGCTGCGAGGGCCACCGCTGCGAGTGCTATGATGATCTTCTTCATTACTCTGCTGTGATTTCGTATGACCATGGAGCCTTGAGCTCTACCTTGACTGTCACCTTGTTGTCAGGAAGGGTACGTGTGAACACGAGAACGCTGTCCTCAGCCGACACAACCTCGAACTTGCCGCCCTTGTCACCTGCTGCGAGTGCTGGGTTTGCGTGGCGGATGCTGATGAGTTCCTTGTAGAAGTCGGTGTACTCGTTCTCCTCCCAAGATGTCACAGGGTCGTGCTGGAAGAACTCGAATCTCTTGTTCCATCCGATCTCCTGACCTGTGTAGATGAGAGGCTGGCCGTTAGGAAGAGTGAATGTGAGCACTGCCATCACCTTTGCAGCATCACCCATTCTCTCGAACTCTGTACCTGCCCATGAGTTTTCGTCGTGGTTCGATGTGAACATGAGACGGAATGCGTCAGATGGCTGTCTCTCTGCGTCCTTTGCGATGTACTCGAGAAGCTCAGGGATATTCTTCTCACCGCGTGCGATAGCGTTCATCATGTGGTGGAGTTCCCATGAATATGAAGCATTGAAGTCAGAGAGGGAGTGAAGCTTTGGCTCCTCACCTTCTGCAAGCCAGTACATGTGCGGATAGTCTGCACGGAGGCCTGCGATGGTCTCCTGCCAGAACTCGAGCGGAACCTCGCATGCCATGTCGCAGCGGAATCCGTCGATGCCGCGCTCCATCCAGAAGCGGAGAGACTCCTGCATTCCCTTCCACACCTCAGGGTTCTCGTAGTTAAGGTTCGCTGTATCTGACCAGTCAGCTGTGAATGTTGTATTTCCTTCAGCATCACGCTCATACCACTCTGCAGGCTTGCCTGTCACCCACACAGCGTCCGGCGAAGTGTGGTTGGCTACCCAGTCGATGATCACGCGAAGACCGAGTCTGTGGGCCTCTGCTACAAAGTTGTCGAAGTCTGCGAGAGTACCGAACTCCGGGTTGATGTCGCAGTAGTTCTTTACAGCGTAATATGAACCGAGCTCACCTTTACGTCCTTCCACTCCGATCGGATAGATAGGCATGAGCCATACGATGTCCACTCCGAGCTCTGCAAGGCGTGGAAGCTGCTGCTGAGCGGCTGCGAATGTGCCTTCCGGTGTGTACTGGCGTACATTCATTTCGTATACTACTGAATTTTCAAGAGGCTGCTGCTGTGGCTTCTGTGCGCATGAGAGCACCATGAGGGCAGCGCAGATTGCAAAAAGTATTTTCTTCATGTTTATGTTGATTTATTCTTTGTTTCAGATCCCCGGTCAAGCCGGGGATGACGGATTACACTTCTGCGAGGATGGTTGCTGAGGTTGCTGAAGCGGAGATTGTCGAGCCTGAGTATGCATTGAGGCCGTCGGCATCCGCCTTGCCGTCCTTTGCGAGGACTGTGTAATTACCCTGCGGGATGTTTACCTTCACGTTCTTCTTAGAACCGTTGAGGAGCACTGTGAGCGACTTGGCGCTGTCGATGCCCTCGAGGCCGCTGATGCGGAATGCAACCACGCATGGGTCGTCAACTTCAATGAACTCGAGCTTCTCACGCACGAGGGCAGCATCGCCGAGGCAGAAGCCTGGGTGCGCATGGCGGATAGCGGCGAGACCTGCATAGTAGTCCACGAGGTCCTTGTACTGGGTCTTGTATGTCCAGTCGATTGCGTTGATAGAGTCAGGGCTGTTGTAGCTGTTCTTCACGCCCTGCTTGTGGCGGTAGAGTTCTTCACCTGTGAAGATGAAAGGAATTCCCTGTGATGTGTATACTGCTGTCTGAGCAAGCTTCACCATGGCGAGGCGCTCCTTCTCGGATGCCTTCGTAGCCTCCTCGAGACGGTCGCGCAGACAGTGGTCGTCGTGGCAGCTTACGTAGCTCACGTGCTGGAGAGGGCTGATAGTCCATGCCTCCACTGTCACCTGAGGGTGCTCGATACCGCCTACGATACCGAACTCCACGTTTGCCTTGTTACCTGCTACGCCGTCCATGAAACCGGCATTCTCGCAGCCGAGAGGGCCACGGACTGCGTCACGGATGTTGTCGCTGAACGCTCCGATCCTGTCGAGCATGTGCGTGTTGACCTTGAGGGCGATCTCCTCTGCAGGATATGCAGGAGCCTGTGCCGCCCAACCCTCACCGTAGATGACCACGTCAGGGTCGATGGCATGGAGGCGCTCGCTGATGAGATTCATGGTCTCGATGTCATGGATAGCCATGAGGTCGAAACGGAAGCCGTCGATATGGTACTCCTTCATCCACCACTCGAGAGACTCGAGCATGTACTTGCGGAACATAGCCTGCTCCGACGCTGTCTCATTGCCGCAGCCTGAGCCGTCGAAGAAGGTTCCGTCCTCGCGCATGCGGTAGAAGTAACCCGGCATTGTGCGCTCGAAACCTGTCTTTGAAGCGTCCGTAGTGTGGTTGTATACCACGTCGAGGATCACGCGGAAGCCGGCGTTGTGGAGAGCCTGGATCATCTGCTTGAACTCCCTGATGCGGGTTACAGGGTTGAACGGATCGGTAGAATATGAACCCTCTACAGCGTTGTAGTTGTATGGATCGTATCCCCAGTTGTACTGGTTGTTCTCGAGGTGAGCCTCATCCACTGTGATGAAGTCAGTCGACGGAAGGAGCTGCACGTATGTGATGCCGAGCTCCTTGAGGTGGTCGATACCTGTAGCGAGGCCGTCAGGGTTCTTTGTTCCCTCCTCTGTGAGGGCGAGATACTTACCCTTGTTGGTTACGCCTGAAGTCGGATGGATAGAGAAATCCCTGTGGTGCATCTCGTAAACGATGATGTCGGATGGGGCGATCTTAGGACCCTTGTCCTCTGCCCATCCCTCTGGATTTGTCTCAGTCCAGTCAATCACTGCTCCACGGGTTCCGTTTACTCCGACTGCCTTTGCAGCGATGCCGGCAGTCTCCTCGAGCCACTGGCCGTTCTTCTGCACCTGGAATGTATAGAAAGCACCCTTGACGTCTTCCTTGACGGTCGCCTTCCACAGGCCATCCTTTCCGAGCTTCATGTCCACAGCCTTGAACGGAGTTTCCTCCTGTGCTGTGGTGTAGAGCTTGAGCTGAGCTGCCTCAGCATCCGGTGCCCATACTGCAAACTCTGTCTTGTCACCCATGTAGACACACTCCTCGAGCGTATCCTTCGGTACGTTGAGCGCGCTGTCAGTAGCGCAAGAGACCATTAAGGCCGCAGCCATTGTTCCCATCAGAAAATTCTTCATTGATATCATAATGTTTTGTGTTTCATTCGTAAAATTTGTCAAAAACACGACAATCGGTTTCTAACAAATCTTACGAATATACGCTTTTTCCCTTATATATTTTCAATATATAAACCCAATTGTTGAAACATTATGACGAACGGCCGGAATTCCATGATGAACCTTGAAATCAAGAAGCAATTATGAATCAGCTACTTACATTATCTCCTTGCCGCCAAAAGGGAGCAAGGAGATAACACAAAACACTGATATACAATCGTTTACCAAATACACTCTAGTAACCCGGGTTCTGGACAAGGGCCTTGTTGGTGGCGAGTTCGGTCGGAGGGAGCGGGAAGAGGCAGCGGTAGGCCGGGAAGGCCGCGCCGGCGTACGAGTCACCGCCCTTGTACGGCCAGAGGAGGTCGGCTGTGTGGTAGAGGCCGAAGCGGATGAGGTCGGTGCGGCGGTGGGCCTCCCAGAGGAGCTCGCGGGCGCGCTCGGCAAGGAGGAAATCCGGAGTGATTTCCGACGGCGGAGCGACCCCGGCGCGGGTGGAGGCGGTGAGGCCGGCCGGTGAGGCGGCAGTGGCAGCGGGAGCGGAGGTGGTGAGGCCGGCGCGGGTGGCGAGGGCATGGATGTATGGCTGTGCCTCATCCGGAACCCCAAGGTTCATGCACACCTCAGCGTAGATCAGGTATATCTCAGCCAGGCGGATCATCGGAAAGTCCACATTGGAGTTGCTCATCGTCGCTGACTGCGGAAGATATGACTGATTGGTCTCTCCCGATGGTATGTTATTGAATTTCAAGGATGTCCAACCGTTCATAAAGTTATAAAGAGCACCCTCCATGGACTCTGATCGGCCCTTGATGTAGAAGAGTTCTCCCCTCTTGTCGGCAGATTCGTACTCACCGGAAACATAGTCCTGTCCGCTGACGTCAAAGTATTTTGATACGAATTCATACGGAACGCGCAGGCCGGCCCAGCCGTTGACCTGGCCGTTCGGGCGAGATGAGTCTGTGATGTCCGTCGAGGCCATCGAGGCGCTTAGGATGTAGGTCGTGCCGCCGTATGAATTGATGTTATTGTTATCATAGTCTACAGCCCAGAGGAACTCTCCGCGGGCCGATGCATTCTGGCCGTTATCGCCTCGGAAGAGGTCTGCGTATGAAGGGCAGAGCTGATAGCCCATAGTAAATATATCTTCACACAAAGCCTTGGCTTCCAAAGACATGTCTACACCAGTATAGACTTTGGAATTCAGGTACATGCGGGCCAGAAGTCCGGCAGCGGAACCCTTGTCGGCACGGGGATACAGTGCACGCGCCTCCATTATGGGACTATCGTCAGCCAGAAGGGCTTCAAGTTCACCGACACAATAGTCGAATATCTGTGCACGAGGTGCCTGTGAAGGGAAATATGTGCCTCCGAAAGGTGAATTTTCAGTTGTGAAAGGCACATTTCCGAAGCAGTCCAGAGCGATCCAGTAGAGGTAGGCCCTGATGAACCGGGCCTCTGCACGGAAGGTCTGGATCTTTGCCGCAAGGTCGGCTGACACCCCACGTGATGCCAGTTTGTCAGGGGTGGTCTGGCGGAGGTATTCGTTCACGAAGGCCACGCCCTGGAGAGTGCGGACATAGACCGCATAGATGGCGTCGTTCTGGACTCCGGTCCATGTGTTCGTGTTAAGTGCGCGCACCCATGCGTCGTTTTCCCATGAGCATTTGGCTTCATCTGTGGTGGTCTCCTGGACTGACCAGAACGCACGGATCAGTTCCGATGCGCCGCCATCCATAGGCTGCATGTCCGTCAGGTCGTTGGTGACGAACTGGAAGTACAGGCGCGTCAGGCCTGCAAGATATGCCTCCTCGGAGTCGCCGTAGACGTATTCGGATATCGGCTCCGTCTTGTCAAGCGGCAGGGTGTCAAGATCCTGCACGCAGGAGGTCAGGAGTGCGGCCAGTGCCGCTGTGTATATTATCTTTTTCATATTATTTCATTTTTATTGTTACAGATTGCCACGTCGCCCTTCGGACTCCTCGCAATGACGTGAGGCTCGTTACCTTTTCCGGACACGACGCAAAGTTTTTGGACAATTTCCCTGCGTCGCAGCAGGGTTTCAGCTCTTTGTAAGAGGTTTCCGGACACGACGCAAAGTTTTTGGACAATTTCTCTGCGTCGCGGCTGGGTTTCAGCTCTTTGTAGGAGGTTTCCGGACACGACGCAAAGTTTTCGGGGGATTTTCCTGCGTCGTGGCAATCGGGATCATCTACAAACAGTTTTAGTGAAGGTTTCACTGCCGAGGTTCACTATAACCACTCTTTCTTCCAGATACATGGTCGGTTTTCCGAGATTCTAGTGAAGGTCTGACTGCCGAGGTTCACTAGAACCACTCTTTCTTCCAGATACATGGTCGGTTTTCCGGGGTTCTAGTGAATACCTGACGGCAAAGGTTCACTAGAACTGTCAGAACTTCACGTTCAACCTCAACGAGTAGGTGCGGGAGCGGGGCCACATGGCGTTGTCGATGCCGTTTTCGGAAGTGGTTTCCGGGTCAGGGCCGCTGTAGCCGGTCAGGATGAAGACATTCTGCATGCTGGCGGCAAGGCGTATTGTCGTGCCCCACCGTCCGACATCCCGGAAGGTGTATCCGGCATTGAGGTCATCCAGACGGAAGAAGGAACCGTTCTCCAGGAAGTAATCCGAGTACCACTGCTGGGCGCTGTTCGGCTCCACGAACCCCGTGGTCTTCACCAGCTTGGCCTGGTTCGGAAGGGCTCCGGAGTTAAGGTCAAGACTGGCTGTGGAGTTGGCCGAAGCGAAGTCGTTGAATATCCATGTTCCGGCTGATCCATGACCGTTGAGACCGAAGTCCCAGTTGCCGTACGACACCTTCACATTGAGTCCATAATAGAACTTCGGAGCCGGGCTCTTTCCCGTCATGTACCTATCTCCATCCGTGATCACACCGTCATCATCCAGGTCCTCGAACTGGTTCTGCAACGGCCTGCCGTCTGCATCATACTTCTGCTTATATGTAAAGTATGTGTATGGAGCATAACCTACCATCTGGCGGGACAGGTATCCGCCCGTTCCCTTGGAAATGGTTCCGGTCTCTATGTAGTAGTTATCATCCTCAGTGACATTGAGTTGAGTAAACTTCGTATCCTGAAATGTGCCATTGAATCCTATCTGCACGCTCCATGGGCCCGTCTGCACCGGAATTCCGGTGACAGAGAATTCCAGTCCCTTGTTGCGGATGGATCCGACGTTCGTCATGAGTCTGTTTCCGAAATTCGAGCCCATAGGCACCTGGACGGAGTTGAGAAGGTCCTTGGTATCGCGAAGATATGCGTCAATGCTTCCGCTCAGCCTATTGTCAAAGAATCCATAATCGAGACCGACATTATATGTGGTCGTGGTCTCCCACCTGATCAGAGGGTCATACGCCTGCGGGGTGAGCATGTTCATAAAGTTCTCATCACCCATGTTATACATGTAGGATGGGTTGTTCGACATGACGTAGCGGGCCATATGGACATAATCCCCTATCCCGTCCTGCTGGCCGGTCTGACCGACGGAGAGCCTGAGTTTCAAGGCGGTGACAGCCTTGACATCCTTAAGGAAAGGCTCATGAGCGATGTTCCATGCAAAGGCGCCAGATGGGAAAAATCCCCATCTGTGCGCCGACGCGAACTTGCTGGAGCCGTCCCCGCGAGCTGTGAACGTGAAGACATATCTGGAATCAATCGAGTAGTTCACACGTCCGTAGAACGACACCAGGAAGTTCTCGTTCCTATACATCAGGTACCTTGAATCCAGGGTCTCGCCAGGATTCAGGTTCGGTTTGTGAGTGACATTGAAATAGTTGATGCTGCGGTTTGCCGCGTAATTGTTCTGCCATGAATATCCGGCTACAGCATCCACACTATGGATACCCCATGTGTCCTTGAAGGCAGCATAGGCCTCAAAGGTCTGGCTGCGGCTGAGGTTATAGCCTCGGTTATACCTTCCGACACCGAGGTTTGCAGTGTCGGTATAGGCCTGGAATGAGCCCGGAGTCACGCCGTTGTATGAATCCGTAACCGTGATATCCAGTCCGGCGCTGACATTGAAACTGAGTGCCTCAAATCCATGAACCTTGTAATCCACCGCCGCACGACCGATGAAACGCGCCGATCGGGCGTCGCTCAGATTATCATAAAGCATAGACAGAGGGCTCGGACCGACCAGAACGTTCGGAGCGAACAGATTGCCGCGGCCATTTCCATAATTCCAGAATCCGTTCGTTGTCGAGTAGTCTATCGTACCGTCAGCATTACGCCAGTACGGGTCCTGCGTCGGATTGAAGAAGGCCGCCTTACCGACCGTTCCGCCGTCAGAATAGTCCTGATATGAGTACACACCCTTGGCATTGAGGTCAAAGCTGAGATGTTTATCGAAAAAGTCCGGAGACAACGTTACATCGATCGTTCCTCTGTCATATCTGGCCTCCTTCAGGGTTCCCTGCTGGCCCAGATACGCAATTGAGGCCCTGTACGGCATCCTGCTGCGTACATTTCCCGACACGCTGACGCTATGGTCGGTCGCCACGGCCGGCCTAAACACCATGTCCTGCCAGTCAGTCAGCTGATTGCCCTTCAGCTGCGCGATTCTATCTCCCGTCGGAGTGCCGGCAGGATACACCTGCGCATAAAAGTCCACTAGCTCAGACGGCGACATGACCGGCACCTTGCCGGCAATATGCTGCAGGCTCACCGAACCCGAATATGTAACCTTCGGCTTGGCGCCGTAGCCCTTCCTGGTGGTGATTATGATCACACCATTAGATGCTCGCGAGCCATAGATTGCCGCTGCCGAAGCATCCTTGAGTATTGTAAATGATTCTATATCATCGGGATTGAGCAGGTCCAAGGGATTTGACATTGCCCCACCCGCACCCTGTGCTATCGGGACCCCATCGATGACGATCAATGGGTCATTGGAGGCATTCAATGAAGCCGAACCTCTGATCCTGATGCGCGAGCCCGAACCCGGTCCTCCGTCTCCCGGGGTCACAAGCAGGCCCGGAACCTTGCCCTTGAGCATGTCCTGGGTATTGACCACTGCTCCCCTGTTGAGATCTTCCGCCTTGAAGGCTATGATGGAACCGGTCAGGTCATCTTTCTTTACGGTTCCATATCCTATGACCACCACTTCGTCAATGAACTCTGCATCCTCCTGAAGAGTGATCGTCTCGGGAACTTGCGACGCACGGTAAGCCTGGGAAGCATATCCTATGCAACTTATCTCTACTTTTGCGTCAGGCCCGCTGACCCTCAGAGCGAAACTTCCGTCCAGATCCGTTGAAACTCCGTTTGATGTACCCTGCTCCACCACAGTGGCACCAATGACCGGCCCCACCTGGTCCACAACCCTTCCAGAGACGGCATATTCGTCCTGTGCAGACAAAGAGGCGCCAACCGCACATAACAGTACAACCAACGCCATCAATTTTCTAATCCTATCCATATAAGTCCGTTTTAATTTCTCTACGGACTCCGCTACGCAATCCTCATTCCAAACCCCACCTGCGCCCCAGAAAACGCAACTTGCTGAAACACAGCACAAAACAAAAAGTCCTTGCCGACAATGGGGAGCAAGGACTTTGCATAAGTGATTATGTAGCAGAGGCTTACGCCTCGCATGGTTATTTTGTCAGGAGGCGGAACTCGCCCTCTTTGAGGGTGATTGTTCCTGAGACTGTGCCGCCGTTGATCTGGTCGGTCCAGTTGCCTGAAGGTACGGTGTAGGTTGTCTGTCCCTTACCGAAGTTTCCGACTACGTGGAAGGTCTTGCCGTCTGCTGTACATGTGATCTTCTTGAGGTTGCCGGTCGGAGTCCATGTGAACGAAGCGTCGCTGTCGAAGAAGCGAGGGTTCTCGCGACGGAACTTCAGGAGTGCCGCATAAGTGTCATAGAGTGCCTTGCGGGCTGGAACCGCCATGTACTGCTCGGTCACAACCGGCTTCTCGCCTGTGCGGTCGTTGTAGTCGATGCTGTAGTCATATCCGATCTCACCGAACTGCCAGATCATCTTCGGACCAGGAACTGTGAGGAAGAACGCTGCGGAAGCACCTGCACGGCGCATTGCCACAGTGAAAGGATCCTCGGCAGCACCTCCGCCTGTACCAGGATTTACTGAAGGGTCAGCCGGACGCTGACCAGGGCTCATGAGCCATACCTTCTCAGCTGCAAGGCTGAAGTATATGTCATATGTACCTGCAGCAGGAACAGCCATATCCTGTGAGCCTGCACCGAGAGTCAGCTTGTACTCCTTGTTGAGAGGGAGCTTGTAACCCTTAGTTGAAGCACCGTAGTTGAATGAATCATTCCACATGCTGTTTCCACGGATCTTGAACATGTCGTCAGCCTTGAAGGCAACGTTCTTCGCGCTGAAGAATGCGCCGTCTGCACTTAGAGTGATATCCGGAGAACTGCCCCATGAAGTGAGCGTACCGCATATACCCCATGTAACCGAAGATGCATCAGCGCCTGCGCCGTAGCAGATACGTTCCTCATCGTGGCTCTCCATGTAGCTTACCCAGCCGCCGTAAAGGCCTGCTGTCCTCTCATATGAGCCTGAGAAGTCACCGCTTCCGCCGCCAACTGCCGAGCGGTAAGAACCGTTCATATTTCTCCAGAGCTTGATACCGTGCTCAGCGAGGACCTTCTCCTCTGACCAGTCAGCAAGGTGCTCGAAGATAACCACAGCGTCAGAGTTAACTGACCAGATGTGGTCTGCATAGCCCTTGAGGATATCTACACGTGACTGATCATAACGTCCCCATGCTGCGACATCTCCATTGTCACCACCTGTATCTGTCTGAGTGAATCCCTTGGTAAGGTCGAAACGGAATCCGTCGACATCATACTCTGTGAGGAGATACTCGAGGCTTCTCTTCACATGATCCTTGACCATCGCATTCTCATGGTTCATGTCATGGTAGACATTATATGGGTGCTTTGCGTACTCGTTGAACCAAGGGTTGTTTGACGCAGTGCGGTTTCCACCGGCATCCCACCAGAGCTTAGCCCAAGGGTGCGAGCCTGTCGCGTGGTTGTATACAACGTCCACGATTACAGCGATTCCGCGTGCATGACACTCGTCAATGAACTCCTTGTACTCCTCGCGTGTACCATAGTACTTGTCGAGAGCAAACCAGTGATTAGGGTTGTATCCCCAGCTGAGGTTGCCGTCAAACTCCTGGATAGGCATGAGCTCTACCGCATTGACACCGAGGTTCTCGATATAGTCAAGCTGCGACATTGCGCCTGCGATGTCCTGCGATGTTGTAAAGTCACGGAAGAGCATCTCGTAGATAACGAGGTCGTTCTTGTCCTCCACCTTGAAATCCTTGTGCTTCCATGCATACTCAGGTCTGTTGATCTGGAAAGCGGAAACAAGCTGCTTTGCACCTGCAGGGAAGGCAGGAACTCCGTCGATATACTGATCGTTCCACTGGTCGTAAACGATTTCTGTGTATGGGTCACTCAAATATGTGTCGTTACCAGATGAGTTACCCAGACGATACTGGAAACGGTACTCATTGTCAGCGTCAAAGCCGTCAAGAGTGATCCACCACTTTCCTGTCGTAGGGTCATAGTACATAGATCCCTCTGGAACTCTTGTCCAGTTGTTCCAATCACCCACAATGAAGCAGTACTCATGTCTCTTGCCTGCGGTGTCCATGTCATGGAGAACGAAAGTCACTGTGCCGTCAGCATTATAGTTGATTCCGTCCTTGACACCTTCCGGAACTCTCTTAGTCTTAACTTCACCTGGATCAAACTCCTCAGCCTGATACTTGTTGTCCTGGACTGCGCAGAACTGGTCAGCCTCGTGGCTCTTTGTATTTCCGTCCGCTGTTCTTACGATAAGTGCGATCTTGGTTACAGGGGTCTCGCCGCTGCCGAAGTACTCGCGGATAGAAGGCTCCATCCTGAACTCCCAGTGGTTATCTGCAACCTTTGTGAAGTGTGTCTTCTCCTCTGTTGTACCCCATTCGGTAGGAACAAACTGCCAATCACCGTCCACAACGACTCCGAAGTGGCCGTAGAGCTCGCCTGTATGGCCATAGAGCGGGTTGCCCGCCTCCGGCTTGAAGATGATCGTACATGGCTTGTCTGCATCTGGATATGCAGGATCCACTGAAATTCCGGAAGTCGGATCCGGAGTAGCAGCACCTTCAGGAGGAGTGATGATCTCCTCAGCTGTTCCCGGTGCCTGCCTTACAGTCACTTTAACAGACTGTCCGGCGCAGCTGAATACGATTTCACCTGTACGCTCCGCAGGCGAGTTAGCTGTTACCGTTACCTCAACCGGACCTGATGACTTGCCGTATGTCTTGGAAGTCTTGATCCATGAACCGCCATCGGCGATCTTAAGCGCCCATGTATCCGAAGCAGTGACTGTTACGGTCTGGCTGCCGGCCTCACCGCTGAACTCCAGCGAAGTCGGAGTCACGGTGAACTGCTCGAGAGGTTTCTGACAGCCTGCCACAATGAGGGCTGCCATAAAAATCAGAGAAAAGATTCTTTTCATTTCTAAATGCTTGGTTTGAATTAATTTGAAACCAGCGGTCCGGTCAGGGGCCGCTGGCTTGAATATTAGTTTGCAGGAGTTGTTCCTGGAGTCATGAAGTATGCAGTCTTAGCATCTGCGCTAAGGTACACGTCATAAGTTCCGGCAGTAGGGAACATATTGCCAGAGCCCTTTGCGACAGAGATTGCTGTGTTAGCCGATTTGAATGTACCCACACGCTCATTCTGCCAGTTTGCGTCTCCGACGAACTTCATTCCCTTTCCATCAGCCTGGAAATTCTTGAATACATACCATGTTCCTTCAGATGACATCTTGTAAGCAGAATCAGCAGGCTTCCAGCCGTTGAAGTCACCTACAAGATACCATGTATCTGTAAGAGGAGCAACAGGAGTACCAGTCTTAGCCTCCGCGATATCCTTACCAGGAGTCATGATATAAACCTTAGTGTTTGTAAGGTCGAACCAGATGTCATATGTGCCTGCAGCAAGTGTCATGTTACCTGAACCGCCACCTGTGATCACCTTGTATACATGGTCTACCTCTACATTACCTGCTGTCTCTACACCATAGTTAGCTGTATCGACCCAAGCGCCGTTTGCGCGGATCTTGAAGCTACCTGCTGGCATCTCCACGTTACGTGCAACGAAAAGGCCCTCGGTTGGAGTTGTGTACATGGTGATATCTGGAGCATTCCAGCCATTAACATCACCTACGATACCCCACTCTGAAGCAACGCCCTCGAACTCAGGCTCCTCTGGCTTAGGCTCCTCACCTGGAGTCTGGCCAGGGGTAAGGCCTTCAGCCATAACGTAAACCTTAGCAGCGTCAAGGCTCATGTAAACATCGTATGTACCTGCAGCGATAGAGAAGTTCTTACCGTTGTTAACGATCTCATACTCAGTGTTTGCTGCAAGCTCGAACGGCTCAACGTCACCTGTAGCACCACGGTTGATGTCCCAGCTTCCAGCGTTGAACTTGAAGCCGTCACCGTCAGCAACGAAGCCCTTGAATACAAACCATTCAGCCTCCTTGGTCATTGTGTAGGCAGCATCAGCAACAGTCCAGCCATTGAAGTTACCTACAAGGTACCATGTAAGCTCTGTTGGATCTGGCTCTGGTTCTGGCTCTGGAGTTACAACCTCACCACCAACAGCCTCAGAAATAGGCTTGCCAGGAGTCATGATGTAAACCTTAGAGTTTGTAAGGTCGAACCAGATGTCATATGTACCTGCAGTGAGAGTCATGTTGCCTGATCCGCCACCGCAGATAAGGTCGTATGCGTGGTCAACCTCTACAGCGCCAGCAGCAGCAAGACCGTAGTTTGCTGTGTCATCCCAAACACCGTTTGCACGGATCTTGAAGCCACCGTCCGGCATCTCTGCCTTGTAAGCTACGAAGAGACCCTCAGTAGCTGTCTTGTACATTGTGATGTCTGGAGCAGCCCAGCCGTTTACATCACCTACGATACCCCACTCAGAAGCCTCTGGAGCAGCTCCGCCACCTGGGTATGAACCGTCGTTGATGAACCATGCCTTAGCGTTAGCCTCATCAAGGTAAACGTCGTATGTTCCCTCAGCGATAGTGAAGTTCTTACCGTTGGCAACGAGCTCGAGCTCAGTGTTTACAGCGATCTCTACAGGCTCAACCTCGCCTGGAGCACCGAAGTTAACATCCCAGCCACCATCCTTGCGGAACTTCACCTGGCCTGAGAGTGCAACACCCTTAGCTGTGAGGAATGTACCGTCAGAAGCGAGCATTACATCAGCCTCAGCACCCCAGCCGTTGTACTCACCTACAAGGCCCCAGCCAAGAACTGGAGTTGGCTCTGGCTCTGGTTCAGGAGTTGTGTTGCCACCTACTGGCTCTTCCTTACCGAACATGCCTGCGTTGAGCTCGATTGTCATCGCAGCAGGGTTGTTCATATTAGCATAGATACGATAGTTACCTGCCTTAGCCTCAAGGTTGCCATCGCCATTTGAAACTGTCATTCCAAATGCCTCAGCGCCCCAGTTAAGAGCCCAATCAGCATCAGCGCGAAGCTTGAACTGGCCATCCTCGGCAAACTCGACGTCAGCGTAGAATCTCTGCTTTTCAGCATTGAAATTCATAACAACATCAGCTGCCCATCCGTTGAATGAACCGATCACACCAATCTGATTGAATGAGAAGTTCTTGACAAGCTTAGGAGTTGCCTTGTCGAGTGTAAGGCTGTAGAATCTGTGAGTAGTGTAAGCAGAAATGTTGTCACCGCCACCTGATACGAGTGGAAGCTCAGCAGCCTCAGGAGCCTGTGCCTCACCTGCAGGGACAGAGAACTCATTGTTACCCCATGCCTCGCCTACGAACTTGAACTGGAGAGCAGAAACATCCTCACCGAAATCGATCACACCGCTGTACTTAGCGTCTGTGCCCTCGAAGTCGAATACGAACTGTCCCTTGCCTGGAGTCCAGTTGTTGTATGCGTAGCTACCTGCAACGGTAAGCTTAGGATACTGCTTCTCAGCTGCAGTCACCTTGCATGATACTGCTACAGAGTTAGAGTATACAGGAGCATACTCACCGACCTTTGCAGCGACAGTGAAGAGAACGTCCTCAGCAACACCGTCGTTGAGCTTGAGGTCGTTGAAAAGGATTGCATTGAGAGCCTCGTACTCAATCTCAGAAGAGATCTTGCCAGCCTCAATAGCCTCAGCGTTTGCTGTGATACCTGAAGTAATGGTAACCTTTGTATCAGGATTTGCGGCAGTTGCAGCCTCGAGTGAGTAGTTCACCTGAGTCATCACGCCGTAGTCAGCCAAAGACCATGTGAAGGCAACCTTACCGTCCACCATGTTTGATGGAGTGATCTCGATAGGTCCCTCAACAGCCTCGAGAACAGGAGCAACGACATCCTCAGGAGCCGCGATCTGCACCATATCTGGCTTCTGGCAACCTGCGATCATACCGAGCGCAGCAGCCATTGAAAGGAAATATTTTGTAATTTTCATATTCTTAAACTGTTATAAGACTATCTTGCGTAACCAGGGTTCTGGTCAAGATCAAGGTTAGTTGCAAGCTCAGTTGAAGGAACCGGGAACACATTGAAGTGTGCAGGAAGATCCTGTCCACCGAAGTTACCGCCCTTGTATGTCCAGTTGTAACCAGAGATCCACTTGCCGTAACGGATAAGGTCTGTACGACGGTGAGCCTCCCACATGAGCTCGCGAGCACGCTCTGCCATCAGGAAGTCAGCGTCGATAGCTGCAGGAGCTGCTACGCCAGCGCGCTCAGCAAGAGCCGCAACCTGTGCAGAAGCATCTCCGCCTGCATGCATACAAGCCTCAGCATAGATGAGGTGGATCTCACCGAGACGGATGAGAGGCCAGTCGATGTCTGAGAAGTTCTTTGTCGCTGCAGTACCCGCATATTCAACCGCGTCCATATCGTGAGGAACGTTGTTGTACTTGATGCATGACCATCCGTTGAGGAATGTATTGAGGTTATCCTGCATTGACTGAGTACGTCCCTTGATATAGAAGTACTGTCCACGCTTGTCAGCGATTGTATACTCGCCTGTTGCGAAGTCAGCGGCTGTAGGAGCGAAGTAAGTCTGAACATAGTGATCAGGAACACGGTTACCTGCCCAACCACCGTTGATACCTGTGATGTTCACAGCACCGTCATCTCCTGAAAGTGTAGAGAGGGTGAGGTATGTTGTACCACCGTATGACTGAGTGTGCTCAGCATTGTATGAAGCTGCGAAAAGCATCTCCTTCTTAGCATCAGGGTTCTCGCCGTTATCACCGCGGAAAAGCTCAGCGTGAGTTGGAGCAAGAGCGTAACCAAGACCATAGATCTTCTCGCAAGTAGTCTTAGCCTCTGGCCACATTTCCTTACCAGCATATACCTTAGCATTGAGATATACGCGTGCGAGGAGACCGAGAACAGAACCCTTGTCAGCACGTGGATAGTTTGACTGAGCTGCAGGCATTGCGCTTTCCTCAGATGCGAGGTCTTTGAGCTCGCTTACGATGAACTCGAAGATCTCGGCAGCAGGCTTCTGTGGAGGGTTGTATCCGCCACCGAACTGAGTTGTCTCAGTCGAGAAAGGAACCTGTCCGAAAGTATCCATAGCCGCCCAGTAGAAATATGCACGGAGGAAGCGGGCCTCAGCGCGATACTCCTGAACCTTAGCCTTCACGTCTGCAGAGCAGCCACGGAGAGAGAGGTTCTCGTCTGAAGTCTGGCGGAGATACTCGTTTACATAAGTGATACCCTGGAGAGTACGTACGTACACTGCGTAAACAGCGTCGTTGAGGACGTCGCCCTTCCAAGTACAGTTGTTGAGGTCGTTTACCCATGCGTCACCCCAAGCACACTTTGCAGCGTCTGCGGTAACCTCCTGAGTTGACCAGAATGCACGGATGAACTCCGATGCACCACCGTCAGCGACCTGAAGGTCCTGAGTGTTGTTAGATACGAGCTGGAAATAGATCTTGGTAAGACCCTGCACGTAGCCTTCCTCGTCAGCGCCGTAAGCGGTCTCCGAAGTCACGTCGGTCTCATTCAACGGAATGGTGTTGAGGTCTCCGACGCAGGCTGTAAGCATTGCAGCAGCTGCCACTGCGGAAAATATATTCTTAAGTTTCATTGTCATTTTCCTCCTCATTAGAAGTTAACGTTAAGACGAACTGAGAAAGTACGAGGTCTTGGCCAGAATGTTCTGTCAACACCGTCAGTGCTGTTGATCTCAGGATCGATACCAGAGTAGTTTGTGATGACAAATACGTTCTGGCATGATGCTGCAACGCGGATGTTACCCTGCCAGTTGCCGATCTCCTTGAATGTATAACCGAGGTTGATGTCGTCCATTCTGAAGAATGAAGCGTTCTCAAGATAGAAGTCTGAGAAGAACTGGTAGTCACCGCTGATCTGGGTAAAGCCTGTTCTCTTGACTGCTGTCGCGAAGTTAGGAAGGTTACCTGCGTTTACATCAAAGTAAGATGTAGAGTGGTTAGACGCAAAGTCGTTGAACACCTTATAGCCGAGTGAACCGTGTCCGTTGAAACCGAAGTCCCAGTTCTTGTATGAGAGCTTCACGTTAAGACCGTAGTAGAAGTCCGGAGCAGGGTCACCTGCGCAGTAACGGTCATCGTTGTTGATCACGCCGTCCTCGTTAAGGTCAACGAATGCGTTCTGGATAGGCATTCCGTTCTCATCGTAGAGCTGCTTGAATACCCAGTATGAATATGGAGCATAACCTACCTGGTGACGACCTACGTATGAACCTGTACCGTGTGAGATACCTGAAGTCTGGATATAGTAGTTCTCGTCGTCAGTTGCGTTGAGCTTTGTGAACTTGGTGTCCTGGAATGTTCCGTTAACGCCGATAGAGAGATGCCAGTCATTTGTCTGGACAGGGATTACGTTGAGTGCGAACTCGATACCCTTGTTCTGCATCGAACCTACGTTAGTGAGGACTGTGTTACCGAAGTTAGAACCCATTGGGGTAAGCACGCTGTTGAGGAGGTCATCAGTGTTGCGGAGGTAAGCGTCAACGTTACCTGTGATGCGGTCACCGAGGAATCCAAAGTCAACACCGACGTTGTAAGTAGTTGTAGTCTCCCACTTGATGTTAGGGTCGTAAGCGCCTGGAGTCCACATGAACTGGAAGCCGTTAGAACCCATGAAGTACTGCTGGTAAACATCTGTAGAGAGGCCGTAGCGTGAAAGGTGTGCGTACTCGCCGATACCGTCCTGCTGACCTGTCATACCTGCTGAGAGACGAAGCTTCAACTGTGAAACCGGCTTCACATCCTTAAGGAAGCCCTCCTCCTTGACGTTCCATGCGAATGCTCCTGAAGGGAAGAGACCCCAACGTGTTGCAGGAGAGAAGCGTGAAGAACCGTCATTACGGAGAGATGCTGTGAAGAGGTACTTCGAAGCGATAGAGTAGTTGATACGTCCGTAGAATGACACGAGATAGCTCTCCCACTGCCACTTCGGATAACGTCCAAGAGCTGTCTCGCCCTCGTTGAGCTTAACCTCATCAGTTACGTTGAAGTATGATACATTGCGGTTTGCACCGTAGAAGTGCTGCCATGAGTAACCTGCCATCACGTCGAGGTTGTGGATGCCCCAAGTCTCGTTGTAGTTGGCATAAGCCTCGAGAGCCGAGCTGCGGCGGAGCTGCCACTCCTTAGAGTACTGACCGATACCGCGGTTCTCAGTATCAGACCAAGCCTGGTATGAACCTACTACAGAACCGTTCTTGTTGTTGTAGTCAGAGATATCTGTAGAAGCTGTCACGTTGAACTTGAGTGACTCGAAACCGTGAACCTTGTACTCGATACCTGCGCTACCGATGAAACGGCGTGAAGTACCGTAGCTGATGCGGTCATAAAGCTGTGACATAGGACCTACACCGAGGAGGGTGTTAGGAGCGAAGTTTTCGCCACGACCTGTACCATAGTTGAAGTAACCGTTGGTAGTTGTATAGTCGATAGTACCGTCCTCATTACGGAAATATGGATCCTGAGTTGGGTTGAAGAAGGCTGCGTTTCCTACTACACCGCTGTCAGCGTAATTCGAGTAAGTGTATACACCCTTTGCATTGAGGTTGAGGGTGAGGTGCTTGTCAAGGAAGTTTGGAGAAAGGCTGAAGTCGAGAGTTCCCTTGTCATAAGTAGAACCTACGAGGGTACCCATCTGGTCTGTGTAGCCGATAGACGCACGGTATGGCATGCGGTCCTTCACATTACCTGCAACGCTTACGTTGTGGTCGTGAGTGATGGCTGTGCGGAAGATGATGTCCTGGTAGTTAACATCTGTCTTCTCGCTCAGACGTGCTGCGATAGACTTACCTGCCGGAGTTGTTGTGTCACCCATGAGCTGACCGTTCTCCCAGTAGATGCCGTAAGTATCCTTGATGAAGCCACGGAACTCGGTCGGAGTCATAACCTGGAGCTGGCGTGAGTTTGTCTGGACGCTCATGCTGCCGCTGTATGAGATCTGAGGACGAGCTGTCTTACCCTTCTTTGTTGTGATGAGGATGACACCGTTAGACGCACGTGAACCGTAGATAGCTGCTGAAGAAGCATCCTTGAGGACAGTGAATGACTCGATGTCGTTAGGGTTGATCATATCGAGAGGGTTAGACATACCGAAACCACCCTCACGAGCGATTGGAACGCCGTCGATTACGATGAGTGGGTCGTTAGACGCATTGAGGGAAGCGGCACCACGGATACGGATTGTAGATCCTGAACCTGGACCACCGTCACCAGGGGTGATGAGAAGGCCCGGAACCTTACCCTTGAGCATGTCCTGAGTCGATACCATTGCACCGCGGTTGAGCTCCTCGCTCTTGATTGCAGTTACCGAACCGGTCATGTCTTCCTTCTTAACGGAACCGTAACCGATAACCACAACCTCATCAAGGAACTGTGTATCCTCTGCGAGGGTAACAGTCTGAGGAAGCTGCGAAGCCACGAATGTCTGTGTAGCGTAACCGATGCAGCTGATTTCCACAACCGCATTAGCGCTAGAAACAGTAAGGACGTAGTCGCCGTCGAGACCGGTCGAAGCACCGTTTGTGGTGCCCTGCTCGATCACGGTTGCACCGATGATCGGACCGATAGCGTCAACAACCACTCCCTTCACCTCGTATCCGCCCTGGGCGAATACAGACACGCCCATCATGCAGAAAAGCACGA
>JAGBSL010000056.1 GCA_017631875.1 Bacteroidales bacterium
AAAGAACATCCTTGGCATCTGCCTCATGCAGGAAATCGGTGATTTCCTTATGGTTACCTCTTGAAGCAACAAGAAGATCTGCAATGCGCTGATCCTGATCCGGGAAATACTTCTTCTCGAATTTCTTCGCATACTCCAGACCTGTCTGGGCAGTATAGAACGTCGCCACATACGCATTACGGAGAGAATCCTCATACTCCATGCGGCGGGTATTCTCAGCCCTCTGCTCATCTGTAACATCAGGAAGCTGAGCGTTCTCCACCGGCGGAACCACTTCCATCTCGATATGGGCGATGTCAGCACCCTTCTCATATTCAAGAGCGATCGTAACTTCCTGATCCTTTCCGTATGTCACCTTCCTGAAGCCGAAGAGGCCGTCCTTAGAGACATGGATCATCATGTCGCCCAGACCTGCAGTAAGGGATGTCTTGCCCTCAGCATCAGTCAGTTTATAAGCAACGCTGTTGAACTCAGAATAGTTATATATCTTGAAAGTCACTCTTGCACCTTCAACCGGCTGACCTTCCTTGTCAACCACATTAATCCTGACAGCTGCTGACTCAGGAGCATAGTGTTCGATGACGTTGATCTCTGTATAAAGGGCAGTCTCCCTTACGATCTCCTCCGGTCCGTTGTACTTTCCGAAGACGTTGGTATGCATGAGCATTCCACGGCTTGCAGGAGCATTGAACCAACCGAGGTTGAGGACAGGCTCCGGCTCACATGCACCAAGGAAATACCAGTCTCCGTCAACCCAAGCCTCTACCCAGGCGTGATTGCTGTCAGTATGAGCCCATCTTGGAGTATACACCTGGCGGGCTGGGATTCCGACAGACCTGAGAGCGGCCACAAGGAGAGTAGACTCCTCACCGCAACGGCCGTAAGCTGTCTTGACTGTCGCAAGAGGAGAGCTTGTACGGCGGTCAGAAGGCATATATACCGCCTTCTCATGGCACCAGTGGTTCACTTCAAGGACAGCATCCTTCATGCTCATACCTTTGATTCTTGGAGCGAGCTCTTCATAGAACACATAACGCGCAGAATCAAGGTTTTCATTGTTCACACGCACAGGAAGCACAAAGTGGCGCATCTCGCGCTCCGGCACATTCTTGCCCCAAGGCATCTCCTTGAGCGCCCTGCGCGTCATACGGTAATGGTCAAGGTAATACGAAGGTTCCATGTTCACGATATCGCCCAGAGGCATATATGCATACAGGAACTCAAGGGCCTCCCTTTCCATCAGAGTAATGTCCATTGCATCCAGGCTGACACCTGCCGATGCAAGAATCTCAGACCTTTGGGAAATATCCTTCGAAACCTCCTGACGGAAAGCCTCATCGGAAATAAAATGTGTTGAACATCCTGTCAGAAGCACTATTGCCGACAGGATGAAGCATGAGAAATGTTTCATGATATGGTTATTCTGATTATTGTTTCTGTGTTATCTGTCACCTTGTAACGGTCGTCTATCCTCACACCGGCAACTCCGGCAACATGCTGCTGCTCAGCAAAGTCTCCAGCCATATCGACAAGGATGACGGCACGCTCCTTCTGCAGCTGGCTGTATTTGAGATCAGTGAAGAGGTCGCTGATCTTCTTCTTGCCCTTCATGCCCAGAGGAACCATCCAGTCTCCTGCACGCCACTTGCGCAGCACGAAAGGGAACTTGAGTTTAGCGGCATCAAGGACAATTGTGCCTTCAGGCTGCTTAAGAGGCATGCGTGAGGTCCATGGAAGCACTTCCACACTTACACGAGATCCATTTACATGATATATTCCAGCACCTCGTACAGGCATGAACGCCTCAGTGCGTTCATAGGGTTTTGTGATTACAAGACTGTCTCTTTCAGTCTGAAGGACGTAATCCTCCGACTCAAAGCGTTTACCGGAGATTGTACGGTCCGAGATCAGAAGACTCTCCAACGATTCAAGAACAGAGGTATTGAACCCATATGGCTCCAATATATAATATAATAGGTATCGCCATTGCGGGATGGCGAGTAACGCTGGAGTGGAGATGGCAAGTGGAACAGATTGCCACGTCGCTTCGCTCCTCGCAATGACGTAAGGGGCTTCGCTCCTCGCAATGACGTGAGGAAGCTGTGCACGACACCACTGGTCGACAATGTCCGACGCATCCTTGAAGTATGTCATCTCACGGTTAAGGGTACGCACGTACGACGGGTTCATGCGCTCGAAGAGCGGAAAGACTTCATGGCGTATGCTGTTGCGACGATACTCCGTCGAAGCATTGGTCTTGTCTTCACGATACGGAACCTTCCATGCAAAGGCATGACCTTCGATCTGCTTGCGGGTGAAGGTGAGGAGGGGGCGAAGGATTGCCACGTCGCTTCGCTCCTCGCAATGACGTAAGGGGCTTCGCTCCTCGCAATGACGTGATAGAGGCAGCGGGGAGACGGGCTTCATGCCGGAGAGGCCCTTGAGACCTGTTCCGCGGACCATGTTCAGAACCATTGTTTCCGCATTGTCGTCAGCATGATGAGCAACGACAACTGCCTGGTACCCATATTCCTGACAGATTTCTCCGAACCATCTGTAACGCAGTTCGCGAGCTGCCATCTCGATGCTTACGCCATTTTCGCCAGCATATTGCACGGTATCGAACGAGACTTTGTGCAGCCTTACGCCATGCTCCTGGGCCCAGCCTGCCACCAAAGCCTCATCGCCGTCGCTGTCCTCTCCCCTGAGGTTGAAGTTGCAATGTGCGATGGCGCAGCTTTCAGCACCGAAGCAGCGGAGCCACATGTCGGCAAGGCACATGGAGTCCACTCCCCCGCTTACCGCCAAGAGAAAAGAGGCTGACCGTGAATCATCGATCAGCCCCCTCATTTCTTCTACAATATGCCTGAAGCGGTTAAGCATTATTTCTTGCTTGCGATTGTGTATGTGAATCCGAATGCCATTGACTCCTTGAACTGTACGCGAGCCTTAGGATTCTCCCCATTCGCATCTGCAATCATGATCGTGTCGTCGTAGATAAGGTTTGTCGTAATCGTGAAAGAGAAGTACTTTGCAAGCTTCCAGTCGATACGGTTGTCCCAGTTGATACGAGGACAGTGGTTGATGTCGAGATAATTGGCGAAGAGGACAACCTGTGTGCTGTATGCGAAGTTGTCGTTGATGTTGACCTTTGCGTCCATCTTGAGCTGAGCACCGAATCCGAATCTTACGCTGCTGAACTCAGAACCATTGCCAGGAAGACCCTCAGTCACACCCTCGTACTGCTTCTTCAAAGGCATGCTGTATGCACTTCTGAGTGCTTCATTCTTAACAATCACCAAGTCACCGGTAAGAGGTGCAAAGTTGAGGGAGAACCACTTGGTAGGCACAAAGTCGATACCAAGCGCGAGGTTTGTATATGCTGGTGCAAGGAAACCTGACTTAAGGTCACGTGCATCACGCCATACATCCCTGAGAGCCGACCCCTTGAGGTCATTTCCCTCAGCATCAGTCACACTTGCAGGAGTCTTGTAGTCATATCCCGTAGTGAACTGAGACTTGAAGTCATAGTTTGCCGAGAAATAGAGATATCTTGTCGAAGGAGCCTTGTAACCCCATTTGCTCTCAAGATAGATACGGTCTGTATTCTTCTGAAGGATAGGCTTGGACGATGCCCAAAGGAAGCCGTAGTCGAGCTGAAGACGGTTGTTCCAGAACATGTCACCCTTCTTCCAGTTTGCATTTCCATCAATATATGCAGCAAGAGACATAGTGTTGTCACCACCGGCTGCCCAGTTTGTCAGGCTTGTCTGACCGAGGGTCACATTAGTCTTGAGGGACTCTGTCCAATATTTTGGTTTCTCAACCTTAACCGGAGCCTCCGGTGCTGCTTCCATTGCCTTAGCTGCATCTGCCGCAGCCTGCTGCGCATCCTGCGCATAAGCGCCCATTGATATAAGGGCTGCTGATAATGCTATAAATATCTTTTTCATATTAATAAGAAATAGCAAATAAAACTCTCTGGCTTGAAGGCTTGCCCGAGTAGATGCATTTGCCTTCCTCCATGCATACCGCGCTGTCTACAGGGATACAGCGGATAGTAGCCTTTGTCTCCTCCTTGATCTTCTCCTCTGTCTCAGGAGTACCGTCCCAGTGGCAGAGAAGGAATCCACCCTTGGTGATTTCTTCCTTAAACTCCTCCCATGTATCCACCTTGCGGATATTGTCATCACGGAACTTGAGCGCCTTAGCATAGATGTTAGCCTGAATATCGTCAAGGAGCGCTGCGATCACGTCAGCGACACCCTCCTGCGAGTGCGAAGCCTTCTCGCATGTGTCGCGGCGAGCAAGCTCCACTGTACCGTTCTCAAGGTCACGAGCACCCATTGCAAGGCGTACTGGAACACCCTTGAGCTCCCACTCTGCGAACTTGAAGCCAGGACGGAGAGTGTCACGAGCGTCGATCTTCACGCTGATGCCCTTAGCCTCGAGCTCCTTCTTGAACGCATACATCTTGTCAAGAATAGCGTTGTTGACTGCCTCA
>JAGBSL010000057.1 GCA_017631875.1 Bacteroidales bacterium
AAAATGTGGAGAGATTTGACCGCTTGCAACCACTTGAAAAAATGCTAAAATGTTGATGTCGCCTTCCGTGCGACGTAAATACCATCAATGTTTTGTGTTTTTGTGTTGGCTCCGCATTTTTGTGGGGCTTTTGTTTTGCCCTGAAATGAAAAGATTGCCACGTCGCTGCGCTCCTCGCAATGACGTGTAAACGAACCGACCGACGGAACTCCATACGTCATGGTGACACCGACAAGACCGACGGAACTCCATGCGTCATTGCGAGGGCTCTGCCCGTGGCAATCTGTAAACTGGAAATATAAAACAGAAATACAACGATATGAATTATCTTTTTACATCAGAATCGGTGTCAGAAGGACACCCAGACAAGGTTTCGGACCAGATTTCCGACGCCATCCTTGACGAATTCCTCCGCCAGGACCCTGAGTCTAAGGTTGCATGCGAGACATTCTGCAGCACAGGACTCGTTGTAGTAGGAGGAGAGGTGCGTTCTGAGGACGCATATGTAGACATCCCTAAGACAGTACGCCGCGTGATCAACAAGATCGGCTACAACAAGGCAGAGTACATGTTCGACGGCAACTCATGCGGTATCCTTTCTGCCCTCCATGAGCAGAGCGTGGACATCAACCGCGGTGTGGTCGGCGAGGACGCTGACGCCCAGGGTGCCGGCGACCAGGGTATGATGTTCGGTTACGCATGCTGCGACACCGAGGAGTACATGCCTCTTCCGCTCGCCCTCTCGCACCAGGCCCTCCTGATGCTCGCAAAGATCCGCAAGCAGAAGCCTGAGCTCATGCCGTACCTCCGTCCAGACTCGAAGTCACAGTTCACAATCGAGTACGACGGCGAGACAAACCAGCCTGTACGCGTACACACTATCGTGATCTCTACCCAGCACGACGAGTTCACTCCTAAGTCACTGGGCAACATGACATACGCAGAAGGCTGCGAGCAGTTCGGCCAGAAGCGTGTCGACGAGGCAATGCAGGCAAAGATCCGTGAGGACGTGCAGAACATCCTCCTCCCTATGCTTATCGAGACTCTCGCTCCTGAGACAGCAGCCCTCTTCAAGGGCGACTACATCCTTCACGTGAACCCTACAGGAAAGTTCGTTATCGGAGGACCTCACGGAGATACAGGTCTGACTGGCCGCAAGATCATCGTGGACACATACGGCGGAAAGGGAGCACACGGCGGTGGAGCATTCTCAGGAAAGGACCCTTCAAAGGTAGACCGCTCTGCAGCATACGCAGCACGTTACATCGCAAAGAACATGGTAGCAGCCGGCGTAGCACGCGAGATGCTCGTTCAGGTTTCATACGCGATCGGCGTAGCAAGACCTTTGAGCATCTTCGTAAACACTTACGGCACAGCCGCTAACGGTCTGACAGATGCTGAGATCGCAGTCAAGATCAACGAGCTCTTCGACCTGCGTCCTGCAAAGATCATCGAGAAGTTCGGCCTCAAGAAACCTATCTACGAGCCAACAGCATCATATGGACACGTAGGCCGCGATCCATACAAGGCAACCGTGATGATCAGAAAGAACGGTCAGCTCGTCCCTGAGCTCGTCCAGTTCTTCGGCTGGGAGCTCCTCGACTCAGTCGACATGATCAAGGAAGCCTTCAAGCTCTAAAACAATCTGAGCAGCAACAAAACGGAAAGCCCCGTTGATTCTGACCGGCATTGGCTCCCGAAAAGGGAGGGGACCCACGAAGTGGGGAGGACCGGTGGAATCAACGGGGCTTTCCGTTATATCAAGATTACATTCTTTCCATCTCACGGCGGAGATCCTTCTCCTTGATGGATGCTCGCTTGTCGTATTCCTTCTTACCGCGAGCCAGCGCGATCAGCAGCTTTGCATATCCGTTATCGGCAATGAAGAGCTTGACTGCCACTATGGTCAGTCCCTTCTCCTTGACCGCGCGCTGTAGACGTGTCAGCTCACGCTTTGTCAGCAGAAGCTTGCGCTCACGGCGGGGGTCATGCTTTCCCCAGCTTCCCCACCAGTACTCTGCCACATGCATGTTCTTGACATACAGCTCATTGTTGTTGAAATAGCAATATGCGTCCACCAATGAAGCCTTGCCTGCTCTGATGGACTTTATCTCTGTACCCGTAAGCACAATTCCCGCCTGGAAGGTCTCTATGAACTCATAGTCAAACGAAGCCCTCCTGTTCTTTATCTCTACGCTGCTCTTTGCTTTCGGCATAATTTCAAATTTAATTTCGCAATACGAACATGATGCCCATTCTGTCTCCCGTCCATGAAAATGGGCCTTTTCGTGGATGGCAACCTATTTTTTAATGTCCCGTCCATGAAAACAGGCATTTTCATGGACGGCATTCAACACTGAGGGTGCAAAGATACTGCTTTTTCGCAAAATGTTGAGTCTCGTTGCAAAATACTATATTTGCATGCTGAACCAAATACAACATGGCAAAGAAACCCTTCACCCCTATACCTCCGATGGCGGAACTCCCTCCTGCTGAGGATATCAACGTCAGGGAAGTCCTTGACAAATATCTCTCCGGCGAGATCGACCTGATATGTGTCCTGGGCCCGACAGCTTCAGGAAAGACCCGCTATGCAGTCCGTCTTGCGCGTCAGATCAACCTGCTGCTCGAGTCACCGCGCGCAGAAATCATCTCTGCAGACTCCAGACAGGTATACAGGGGCATGGACATAGGCACGGGAAAGGATCTCGCTGAATATGAGGAGATTCCATACCACCTCATGGATATCGTCGATGCCGGAACCAAGTACAATATCTTCGAATACCAGCGTGACTTCGAAAAGGCCTACAAGAACATTGTCGACAGAGGCGGCATACCTATCCTGTGCGGCGGCAGCGGACTGTACATCGAGGCTGCAACCTGCGGATACTCTTTGCCCGAAGTTCCGCCTGACCATCAGCTCCGTGCAGAACTGGAGAAAAAGTCGGATGAGGAGCTCATAGCACAGCTGGCCTCCCTCAAACCTCTCCACAACAACACCGACTACGACACCCGCAAGCGCCTCATTCGTGCTCTGGAGATCGCTATCTATGAAGCAGAGCATCCGGTGAACCGCTCCAGCTACCTTCCGAAGAACACATACTACATCGGAACCCTCGTCACACGCGAAGTCCGCAACGCAAAGATCGACGCCAGACTGGATGCCAGACTGGAAGAAGGCATGGTCGAGGAAATCCGCGGCCTGATCGACGGCACACATCCTGCGCTGTGCTCAGATGGACAGGCCGGCACTCCCATTCCGGCAGAAGACCTGATATATTACGGTTTGGAATACAAATTCGTTACGCTTTATCTCATCGGAGAACTCACTTTCGAGCAGATGCGCACTCAGCTCGCCACCGCCATCCACCAGTTCGCAAAGCGCCAGATGACATGGTTCCGCGGCATGGAGCGCAAAGGCATCACCATCCACTGGACCGCCGTGTAAACCTGGCGGATAACCGTTTAATAATAAGCATGTTACAAAAACCGCGTGCCGCCAAAGGGGAGCACGCGGTTTTTGTAACACATTGACTATCAAGCTAATATCCACCAGGCAAGACACCACCCGCTGCCGCGGGCTTCTCGCAGCAAAAGTCCACCGGACTTTTGCCTTATTGCTCGAGAGGATAGAACTTTGAGGCTACAGGGAGACCTGACGGGATCACAAAATGGTGGCCCTCATCCTTCCAGAGGTCCTCGGCCCATTCTGGAGAGATGTAATCACCGGAATGGTCGGCAAGGAATGCCAGGTATGTGATAGGGAAACCCTGGGCAAGATACTGTGACTCATAGAAGGTCTGGACCTCGAAGAGTGCATCGATCGCACTGCGGCCCGAAACCGAAGAAAGCTCGCTGGCGTAAAGCTGCTCCCTGTCCTCTCCATAGATATCAGTACCATAAGCGAGTATCTTGAGGTCGTTCTGACGAGCCATCGCGATAGAATATTCGTGCAGATAACGGCTGTCGGTCTTCAGATGCACGATGCCACCCGGCTTGAGGAAGTTGCGGTAACGATTCATGAAAAGCGGAGCTGTAAGACGCTTCTTTTCACGGCCGATCTGTGGATCAGCAAAGGTGATCCAGATTTCCGAAACCTCGCCTGGAGCGAAGAGAGACTCTATGAACTCGATACGTGTGCGGACAAAACCGACATTCTTAAGTCCATGTTCCTCAGCATATTTGGCACCTTTCCAAAGACGCGCTCCCTTGATATCCACACCGATATAGTTGCATGATGGATTACGCTCGGCAAGGTCGATCGTATAGTCGCCCTTACCACAGCCCAACTCCAGAACTATCGGGTTATCGTTTCCGAAGAAATCACGACCCCAGTTACCCTTCATAGGGTGGTCACAGTTCAGCACCTCGGAGGTAGCCGGCTGGAGCAGGCACTTGAAGGTCTCGTTTTCCTGGAATTTTCTCAGTTTATCTTTTCCCATAATATACTACTCCTTTGGGGTGTCCTTCTTCGGTTGGTCATTGTTACGGCGGCCACGGTTGTTTCGGCCTCCTCTATTGCCTCCACGTCTCTCACCGCGATCCTCACGCTTCTGAGCACCTTTCTGTCCACTCTTCTGCTCACCATCTGCAGGCTCGGAGTTCTTCGGCTCGTTAGCTGGCGCCTGTCCCTCAGCCTTAGGTCCCTGCTTCTGGGCAGGCTTCTTCTTTTTCTTCTTACGCTTGCGCGCCTCGTCGAACCTGTTGATTGCGTCATCACCGACAGCAGTCACGAACTCAGGTGCTGCAGGCACGTCGTCAACCTTGAGCGACTCTGGCTTCTCACCGCGACGGTTCATCTTGATGATTTCCCAAACATCCTCAGCATAAAGAGGATAGAGGTTTGCGAGCGATGACTTGTCATAAGAGAAGTACATGATTTCACGCAGGATATCAGTCTTCATCAAGTATGCAAGTCCATCCTCGAATTCAAGCGGCTCATAAATTTTAGGAATACGAGTCTGTGCATCCATGTAGACTGCAGTCTCATAGTTCAGGCAGCACTTAAGCTTGCCGCACTGACCTGCCAGCTTCTGCGGATTAAGAGACAGATCCTGAACACGCGCAGCGGATGTGGTAATCGACTGGAATCCAGATATATAGTTAGAACAGCAAAGCTCGCGGCCACATACTCCGAGACCACCGATAAGGCCAGCCTCCTGGCGCGCACCGATCTGCTTCATCTCGATTCTGATGCGGAACTCCTCAGCGAACACCTTGATCAGCTGACGGAAGTCCACGCGGCCGTCCGCGATATAATAGAAAATCGCCTTCGAACCGTCACCCTGGAACTCCACATCACCGATCTTCATCTCCAGACCAAGTTCCGCTGCAATCTGACGCGAACGGATCATGGTCTCATGTTCACGGGCAATCGCCTCCTGCCAGCGCTCGATATCGAAAAGCTTGGCCTTACGATATATCTTCTTGAACTCATAAGTCTCAGGATTGATCCTCTTGCACTTCATCTGACGTGCAACGATTGCTCCCTCGAGAGTCACGATTCCAAGGTCATGACCTGTAGCAGCCTCTACAATCACCAGGTCACCTGTCTTTACGCTCTGACCTGACGCATTTACATATATTCCCTTGCGGGTATTCTTGAACCTGACTTCAAAATAGTCCTTATACTGCTCCTGGCTCACACCCTGCAGCCAATCGTACACCTCAAGCTTGCAGCATCCCTGACGGTAGTTGCAGTCCAGCTCTCCGTTCTCGGTCCTCTCCACTGAGCAACCCCTCGAGCAGTCATATCTTTTCGGTTCCTTGATGTTATCCATTCTATATATTTTAAGCTATCGGAATTTATGTTGCCATAAATTCCTCTAAATATTCATAAACATGCGGTTGACAAGGTCGCAGAAGACAATTTTGGAACTTACGTTCCTGTCAATCATCGAAACGACCTTATCTATATTTGCTATCTGCTTAACACAGAATCCCTTAGGGCACTTTGCCGCCATATCGGCATAAAAATCCTGCTCCTGATCGCCTATATCCGCGATCTGCGGGAGGTTCTGCTGCAGCATGAAGATCTTCCTTATGCAGGAAGCTGCAAAGTTACAAAAAGCTTTCTGTTTTTCACGCGAATCCAATGCCGCCATGGCCTCACCGCAATCTAGGGCGGCCATCAGATCCTTGGATACTATCGCATTCATCAGATCGGCGAAAAGATCAAGGAACATGTTTCCGTCCTCATCTTCCACCAGCGGCCTGCGCTCCTGCACCAGACGCTGCTCCTCCTTGGTCAGAGGCATCACGCGGATACTCTGGCAACGGGAGAATATGGTCTGCAGCACCTTCTCGGGAGCATGTGTAATGAACAGGAACAGGGTCTTCTGCGGAGGTTCCTCCACCATCTTCAAAAGCCTGTTGGCCGTCTCCTGGTTCATCTTTTCCGGCAGATAGAATATCACTGCCTTATATCCGTCATAAACCGGCGCAAGCGAGAGCTTGGTAATGATAGACTTAGCCTCAGCTACCGCTATGAGGCCGTTCTTGCTCTCGAT
>JAGBSL010000022.1 GCA_017631875.1 Bacteroidales bacterium
CCTGTTGGCCGTCTCCTGGTTCATCTTTTCCGGCAGATAGAATATCACTGCCTTATATCCGTCATAAACCGGCGCAAGCGAGAGCTTGGTAATGATAGACTTAGCCTCAGCTACCGCTATGAGGCCGTTCTTGCTCTCGATTCCTATCGCCTTCTGCAGGTCAGCCTCCGTGAAATAAGGATCCGCCAAAGCCAGCTCCCTCCAATACTTCACATATGATTCCGAAGTCGGCTTATCGTCCGAAGTCTTCGGTCCCTTGTTCACAGGAAACACGAAATGCACATCCGGATGGATCAGCTTCTCCATCTGACGGCACGAAGGACACTGGCCGCAAGAGTCCCCACCAGAAGGATTCGAGCAGTTAAGATATTGAAGGTAGGCCAAAGCGAGCGCCAACGCACCGCTGCCTTCGTTTTCATAAAGCAGCACCGCATGCGCCACCCTTCCACTGTCCGCCATGGACACCATAGCCTCCGCCACCGTGCGGTTTCCTATTATATCTGAAAATTTCATTATTTCCTTTAACAGATCCTTCGCTGACGCTCAGGATGACAGGTGTTATTTTTCTCTGTTAGCCGTATAGCGTGCAAGCTTCACCAGCAGCTCCTTCTCAAACGATTCAGGAAGAACGTTCAAAGCCTCTACCGCCTGATCCACATAGAAATCCAGACGCTCCGAAGCGTACTCCATACCTCCGTTCCTCTTCACGAAATCCACAATCTCATCCCTATGCTCGGGATGTCCGACGATATCCCTCACGAGTGCGCGCACCCTCTTATCCTCATCAGGTCCGGCATTAATCAAAGCACCAAGAAGCGGCATGGTCATCTTCTGCTCGAGAATATCTACTCCCAACGGCTTACCCACCGACTCTGTTCCATCATAGTCCAAAAGGTCATCCTTAATCTGGAAAGCCCTTCCAAGATCTACCGCATATGCCCTCATTGCCTCTACAGTATCTTCAGAAGCACCCACCGACAGAGCTGCAGACACACACGAAGCCTCGAAAAGGGAAGCTGTCTTGCTATATATGATCCTGAGGTAATCTCCCTCTACGGTATCGCCGCTCTGCGCCTTCTGAAGCTGCAGGAGCTCCCCCTCCGCAAGGTCGCTCAGAGTCTTTGAGAATATCCTTATGACCTGGGAATCAGCCTCATGCGAGCCAAGAATCAGGTCCATAGCCTTGACAAGCCAATAGTCACCAAGAAGTACCGATACTGTTGGCCCCATTAAGGACCTTATTGTCGGCACTCCCCTTCTCTGGTCGCTGTCATCAGCCACATCGTCATGCAGCAAGGTCGCATTGTGCATCAGTTCCGCTGCTGCAGCATAACGCACGGTCGCCTCGCTCGCACATCCGTCCGCAGAGCATGCGCGCGCAGTCAGCAGCGCCAGAATCGGGCGCAGCTGCTTGCCTGAATGCGACAGTATCGACCTGTTTGTCTGGTTGAGAAGATCAATATCACTTTCCAGCGAACCGGCTATGCAATCCTGCACCGCAGTCCACTCTGCACCAAGATATTCCTTGACTCTTGCTATATCCATAATCAGTCCTCCAACATATCCAGCAGCTGGTCAGGAGTCTCCGCAAACATGATGCGACTCATGGTCTCCTCACTGAGCATACCGGTCTGTACATAATGCTGAAGAAGCGCCTTCAACGGCTGGTAGAATCCCTCGTGATCCAGCACAGCGATCTTTCCAAAATACCGCTTCAGATGGATCAGAGCGAATGTCTCGATCAGCTCATCCAAAGTTCCGATGCCACCCGGCAACGCCACCACGGCACAAGTGCCTTCGCGAAGCAATGTCTTACGCTCTGCCATGGTATCTGTCCATATGACCTCAGACAAATCCGGATATACATACTGCTCCATAAAGCGTGGTATCACGCCAAGGTGGTAGCCTCCGCACGAGCGAAGCTCATCTGATACCTCGCCCATAGTTCCCTTGACTGTACCTCCCGTAACTACACCATAGCCGCGCGAAGCTGCCTTGCGGACAAACTCGCGCGCCACTACGTTATACTTTTTGTCGATATTGAAACTCGCAGAACAAAAAACCGCTATCTTCTTCATTATCTGAATTTTAGAAGAGAAGTGCCACCGAAAGTGTCACGCCTCCGAAATTCTTGTCATTTAAAACAGACTCTTTGGCTTTTCCGAAAAACTCATTGACTCCAGACGCCTTGCCGGACGTATCGAAAAGCTGTCCGAAATTCCAGTTATACCTGCATACGACCTGCACCTTCCAGATCTCGAGACCTCCTCCAAGGCCAAGTCCGTATTCCAGACGGTTGATTCCATCCCATTGGTTGGCATAACCCAAAGACAACCTTTCTGCCGCAGGTGACGAAGCTGTAAACTCATTGTTCAGAGCATAACCGACAAAAGGACTCACATCCAGGAAAGGACGGAAGATCAGAAGGTCAGGTCCCCACTGGAATGATACCGGAAGCTCCAGATAGCCCATCTTGTAGTCGAAGGTCGCCAAGTCCGCAAAAGCACCCTCGACCAACGAACTCTTCATGTGGTACAGAAGAGACGGCTGGATGGCGAAGCCAAACGGCAGATGGAACTTATATGTAAAACCGGCATGATAACCTGTGGCAAGCTCAGGACTTACATCCTTTATGCCTGTAAAGCTTGCGCCACCGACAACTCCGAAGTCACCGGCTCTGAGGGTATTCGAACCCCAAAAAGTCATCACGCAGAGCGCAATGACTGTCAAAAACCTTTTCATATCCTTCTGATTAGAGGAGAGAAGCGATCTTAGCTGCAAGGACATCCTTTGTTGCAGCACCTACATGTCTGTCAACAACCTCACCACCCTTGAAGAAAAGGAGTGTAGGGATGCTTCTGATGCCGTAATCCATAGGAACATCGTCGCACTCGTCGATATTGCACTTGCATACGAGCACCTTGCCCTCGAACTCTGTCGCAAGCTCGTCCACGATAGGAGCGATAGCCTTGCATGGTCCGCACCATGTTGCCCAGAAATCCACTACTACAGGGATCTCGCTATTGAGTACTTCCGCGAAATTCGCGTCATTAACTGCTTTTGCCATAGTATTTAAAATTTAATCCAGTCGCAAATATAACATTTGGGAGCGTAAATAGCAATAATGAGACCTTTTTCAGTTCGAAAAAGGTCTCATTATCACTTGTAATATAGATAAGTTTAATAGAACTTCTCTACATTCCAGACAAACGCTCTGATACCCAGATCCGGGGTCTCCTCGTCCATTGCCTTAAGCTGTGCAAGGATCTCGTCCACCTTCTCATCCGGAACGAATGTCAGCATCGCATTGTTCATTGTAGGCCATGCATGATTGCCGAGATGAGGCTCACCCGTGAAGCCACCGCGGCCCGCAATGTCATTCCACATTGTGAAACCCCTTACGCCGATCTTCTCGATCGCGTCAGCGATTTCCATGTTATATGCCTGGTCATACGCTATAAATATACCTTTCATGTTTTCTATCTAGTTTTAAAGATTTCTCGACTCGGCCTGAAGGCCTCGCTCGAAATGACAGTCAATTATGCCTTGGCGGCTTTACGTGCGGCACGGCGCTCCTGCCATGATGCCATTGAAGCGTATACGGTAGGGATGATCACGAGGGTCACGAGGGTCGAGATCGACAGACCCCATGCCACTACCATACCGAGCGAACGCCACATCTCAGAACCCTCTCCCTGACCGATCGCCATAGGGATCATACCGAGAACTGTTGTGAGTGTCGTCATGAGGATAGGACGAAGACGTGACTTGGCAGCAATCACAGACGCCTCTGCCACGCTCTTGCCACGCTCACGCATGAGGATGGTGTAGTCGATGAGCACGATACCGTTCTTCACCACGATACCCATCAGGATGAGGATACCGATCATACCCATGGTTCCCAGCGGCGTACCTGTCACCCAGAGTCCCATGAACACTCCCACGAATGCGAACGGAATCGAGAACATGATCACGAACGGGCTCATGAACGACTCGAACTGTGAAGCCATCACGATGTACACCAGGATGATGATCATCGCAAGGAGCATGATCAGGTCGCCGAACATATCCTTCTGGTCCTCATACGAACCACCGATCTCCACTGAAAGTTCCGCAGGAATTTCAGTCTCAGCGAGCACTGCGTCAGTTGCAGCAACCGCATCAGAAAGGGCCACACCGTTTGCTACAACACCGGAAACAGTGATCAGACGCTCACGGTTCTTTCTCTGGATCGAAGGAGGAGTAAGGGTCTCGATTACAGTTCCGAGATCCTTGATCCTGACGCTCTGTCCCCTGCTGTTATAGAGAAGGATGTTCTCGATGTCCTCGATGCTTGTACGGAACTCCGGAGCATAACGCACGCGGATGTCATACTCGTCACCGTCCTCGCGGTAGAACGACATTGTCGAGCCATTCATTGCCGCACTGAGGAATGACGCTGCTGTCGTACTGTTAAGGCCGTTTACAGCGAGCTTCTCGCGGTCGAAATCTACCTGATACTCAGGAGTGTACTCATCACGGCTAAGAAGCACCTGGGCGAATTCCTTGCCCTGGAGGAGCTTAGCCTGAACTTCCTTGGCTACACGGTCTGTAGTCTCGAAGTCATATCCATAGATCTCGATATCCACAGTAGAGGCACCACCCATTCCTCCGCCGCCTTCCGTTACCTTGATCTTCTTGAACTCAGGGTAGTCTGCGAGGATTCCGCGGATCACGTCTGCAATATCAGCTGTCGAGCGCACACGGTCCTCCATACTTCCCACATTGATGTTGTATGAAACGACGTGGGTACCGTTGTTCTGCATTGACGCGAACGCGTTATCGGTATCTGCCTGTCCGAGGGCGAACGAGCAGCTCACAAGTTCCGGAACCGCATCAACGAACTTACCATAAATCTCGTGAGCGAGAGTTCTGGTCACGCTTTGACCTGTACCCGCAGGAAGTTCAAGCTGAATGGTAAGACGTCCGTCATCTGACTTAGGCATGAACTCGGTCTTCACGTTTGGCGCGATGAATCCGATTGTCGCAACGAATGCCACGATAGACACCACGACAACGATTGTCCTGTGGCCGATGCACCAGTTGATGAGCTTTCCGTAACCGCGTGATATGAGATCGATGAACTTGTTGAAGTTTCCGAAGATAAGACTATGGAGTTTACCGTGCTTAGGCTTGAAGCGCAGGAACTGCGAGCAGAGCATAGGGATAAGCGTAAGCGCACCGATTGTAGAGACGATCATGATGATCGAAGTGATCCATCCCAGCTGCTTGAACATCAGACCTGCCATACCCTTGATCATGGTCAACGGGAGGAACACGGCAAGCATTGTCAGTGTCGAAGCGATAACCGAGATACCCACCTCCTGGGTCGCATGTACAGCAGCCTCCTTCGGCTTAGCACCTCTCTCCAAGTGCGTAGAGATATTCTCGAGCACCACAATGGCGTCATCCACAACCATACCGATTGCGATCGAAAGTGACGACATCGACACGATGTTGAGAGTATTTCCTGTAGCCCACAGATACATCAGGGATGCAAGGAGGGAAACAGGGATGGAAAGGACGATGATGAATGTGGCGCGCCATCTTCCGAGGAAGAGGTAAACCACGAGCATCACGATGAGGAAGGTCACCACAATAGTCTCCTTCAATGAGTTGAGAGTATTGAGGATGTTGTCCGAGCTGTCTACGACAGTTGTGATCTTAATATCCGAAGGAAGGTTCTTCTCGATGTTCTTCATCGCCTTCTTGATGCCCTTGATCACGTTCACGGTGTTGGCGTCCGCCTGCTTCTGGATCACGATCTGAGCACCCTGGGTGCCGTTTACATAAGCCTCCTGGTATCTTTCCTCTACGCCGTCCACAACGCGTGCAACGTCACGAAGATAGATTGTCTTTCCGTTGACATGTCCGACAACGACGTCAAGCATCTGCTCTGCAGAAGTGAACTCCTTCTCGACACGGAGAGCATATGCATTGGATCCGATATCGATGGATCCCGAAGGCACGTTTCTGTTCTCCGAAGCGATGATCTGCGAGATGCCGGCTACGGTAAGGCCATAAGCCTCAAGCTTGTTAGGGTCGCAATACACCTGGATCTCGCGCTGAGGCGCACCGGCGATAGACACTGTACCCACACCTGACACGCGGGCAAGAGGAGTCGCCACCTTGTCGTCAAGGATCTTCTCAAGAGCCTGGAGACTCTCGTCAGCTGTCGCCGCCATGATCATGATAGGCATGTCGTCAGCGCTGAACTTGAAGATGATAGGGAGTGACGCTCCGTCAGGAAGCACCGAATTCACCATGTCGAGCTTATCGCGGACATCGTTTGTCGCAACGTCGATATCCACACCCTCCACGAACTCGAGAGTGATAAGGGAGATATTCTCCTTTGAAGTAGAGCTGAGGTTCTTGAGGTCGCTCACACCGTTCAAGGAGTTCTCGAGCACCTTGGTAAGGTTGGTCTCGATATCCTCTGCACTGGCTCCCGGATACGACGACATGACCATCACGACGTTCGCATCGAACTTAGGGAACCTGTCCAATGATATGTTAATCAGCGAGAAAATACCGAATATGGCCATGGCGATGAAGAGCAGCGCCGTGGTTACCGGATTATTGACCGCTTTTCTGTAAATACTCATACTGTTACTCGTTTACAATAACCTTTATGCCATCCTTAAGACGGATCTGTCCGCCGACAACCACCTTCGCACCGTCTGCAATGCCCTCGAGCACCTCGTACTCAGCACCCATACGGCGTCCGAGAGTAACCTTTGTGTAAGATACGGTGTTATCCTCGTTGAGGACATATACGAATCTCTCGCCAGAACCCTGCTGCTTGACCACAGCCACGTCAGGAATAACTACGTTGTTGTTGGTTCCGAAGTTTACTGTTGCTCTTACGAACATACCCGGACGGAGAGTCTTGTAGTTGTTATCGATCTTGACCTCCGCTGTGAAAGTACGTGTTGTAGGATCCACTGTAGGATAGATTCTGTTGATCTTTCCGTAGAAGGTCTTGCCTGGGATCGCGTCAGCTGTAACCTCTACAGAGTCACCCTTCTTTACCTTTGAATAATCAGTCTCTGAAATGCCCACGAGAAGCTTCACAGGCACGATCTGCTCCACTGTGAAGATCGGCATGCTCATCGCATACATATCTCCCACATCATAGTTGCGCGCTGTCACTACACCGTTGATAGGGCTGCGGAGAGTTGTGTTCTCCACGAGGTTCTCCACCTGTGTCTTAAGCACGTTGTACTGCATCTGGATCGCATCGTAGTCAGACTGAGAAAGTCCGCCCTCCTCGTAAAGCGACTTCAGACGCTGGAGCTCGACCTCCTGGTTCTGGAGCTGAAGCTGAGCCTGGAGAAGCTGTGCCTTGTCGATCTCCGCGAGGATCTGTCCTTCCTTGACGAAGTCTCCGATCTCGACATTGATCTTTGTGATGCGGCCCGCCATCTGCGGAGCTATGTTATTCTTTACGTATGCCTGTACTGTAGATGTATAGACAGCCTCCTGAGGCACCTCACGCACAAAAACCTGTGCTACAGAAACTGTAGGATCAGCAACCACCACCTCGGCAGTCTCTGACTTCTTGCTTGATGTGTTGCCACAACCTGCAGTCATGATGACAGCAGCAGCAACGAACATTGTTCTGAAAAGTGTTTTCATATATTCTTTCTTTTATTATTCAACGAAATCCTGGCCGAGGGTCTGCTCGAGCTGAGCCTTGGCAGTGAGGAAGTTATATACAGCCTGCGAGGCTCCGAGCTGAGCCTGTGTGAGGGCAAGCTGAGCGTCATTCACCTCGATGAGGGTGCTGCGTCCTACCTGGTATGACTTAGCCACGATGTCATATCCCTTCTGAGCCGCTGCGAGAGCATCCTTTGAAGCATAGTATGACTTCATGTTGGTCTCCATGGCATTGAGGCTCTGCCGGATAGCGATCTTGAGCTGACGCTCAGTGTTCACGGTCTGGAGCTGAACCTGCTGGTACTGGTTCTTTGCCTGTCGGATAGCATGGTAACGCTTTCCTCCTGCGAAGATAGGGATGTTAAGGCTGAGGCCTACATACGAATATGGAGTCCACTTGTACTCGCTGAAATTGAAGTCATTGGTCATCGCATTGTAGCTGAAGTTGAATGCTACTGCGAGAGACGGAATGTTCGCATACTGCTGCACCTTGATTGTCTCCGCGAGCATTTCAGCCTGGATAGCGAGCTGCTTCATGGTAGTGTTGCGGTCAAGGGAGATGCTGTCGTGCTGATGGATATCATAGAACATGTGCTCCGACCAGTCCTCGAGCTTGCCTGCAACGTCGAGGTTCATGTCAAGGTCAACGCCAAGGATAGCCTTGAGCTGCCACAATGAGAGGATCACAGAGCCCTCTGCGTTGTATACGTTAGGGATTGCATTGGCAACTGTCGTCTTCGCTCTGAGAAGTTCCATGTCAGAAACCTTCTGTGCCCTGTACTTCTTCTCTGTCTCCTCGAGGTTCTGTACAGCGTTCTCATACACCTGCTTATAAACCTCGAACGCCTCCTTAGCAAGGAGTGTCGCGAAATATGCGTTCTTTACCTGTGTCACCATCTCAAGGCGTGACGAACGCGCCTTCTCCACTGCAAGTTCCACGTCGAGACCTGAAATCTTGAGGCTCTTCCAAAGCTGGGCGTTTACAAGGGGCATCGCTGCCGATACGCCTGCTGACCATGTATTCCAACGACCGACCTCAAGTCCGCCGCCGTTATCCGATCCTCCCGGCGCTGCGCCTTCTCCCGACTCTGGTATCTCCACTCCGTCCGGAAGTTCAACACCGTCAGGAAGCTCAGTTCCTTCACCGCCGGCTCCGCCCATGATGGAACTCATGTCGAAGTCCATGTACATTACCTGCTTCTTGATCGTCCTCTGGTAAGCACCAGTCATGTCGATCTGCGGGTAGAGAGCCGCATAGCTGCCTTTCTTGGCATACTGTGCTCTCTGGATCTCCATGTCAGCAACCTTTACTGACACGTTTTCGCTCAAGGCAATCTGTAATGCCTGTTCTAATGTGATGATCACCGGAGCTTCTGACGAAGCCGCCTCCTCAAGGATGAGTTCCGACTCAGACTTAGGAGCGTCCTCGGGTGCACTGCCAGTCCTGTACTGCGCAAATGCATCCGCATGGGAGAATGCCATGCCTGCGATGATCACTGCTGTTACCGCTAATTTCTTCATCATATCTTTACACTAATACCTATATTCTTAATAAAAGGCGCTTTGGAGGTGCAAATTTCACGCCATCTACGGAAATAATATTGGTCCAAAATCATATAGATTTGGTCCGATTTTATAAAACACCTATATTTGGGTTGCAAAATTACAAAAATGAGCGACAAAAGGCAAAAAGCAACACGCCCTGCAGTCCTGTTCGGCGAAAAAAACATAAAGAAGGTCGGCTACATCGACGACTATATCTTCGCCTGCGAGATCGAAGGCGAAGACCACATCATATATTCCAAACCACGCAAGCCAAAATACCATCTGGTGATCATCGTGATCGAAGGTTATATAAACATGGTAATCAACGGAGAGAAGTTCCGTTTCGGCAAAAGGACATACATCAACCTGCCTACATGGGTGGACATATATGAAATCGAATACGGCAAGGGATTCCATGCCATGACCACTGCCACAGATAAGAGTATCGTAGAGGACATCTTTCGCAACAGAAACCCATTCCCGCTGGACTTCAAGTTCAGGATCGACCATGGTCTGGGCGGACAGATCATGGCCAAGAACGACCTTGACACCCTCTGCAAGGACATCAGCAACATGATTGACGCCCTGTCAAACAAGAGCCATTATTTTGCAGAGGAAATCAATTACGCCTACTTCTATATCCTTCTGACCGACATGGCGGACATGATATGGAGAAGGTATGGACGACAGGAGCCCGGACACCATTCGGAGATGAAGCGGGCAGACGGCATCGTGAAGGACTTTTCCGAGCTGCTGATGCAGCATGTCAAGACACATACCGACGTGGGATTCTACGCCGAAAGGCTCTGTATCTCAAAGCAATACCTCTCTCTTATCGTCAAGGAGAAGCTGCATGTGACAATCGGTACGGTGATAGCATCGATGAGGATCGAGATGGCTGCCCGCATGCTCCGCGACCCGGAACTGAGCATCCAGCAGATAGCCGAGGATATGTCATTCTCGGACCAGTCCTCATTCGGCAAGTTCTTTAAAAAGCACATCGGACTCTCACCCTTGAAATACAGGCAGAACCTAAAGAAGACACTGTTGACGCTGCGTCCTAAAGACATCAGATATCAAGCCACTCGAACTCCCCTCCCCACAGATCAAGAAACCTCATGAAGTCGGCGTTTGAAAGGACCACGCTGCCGGTGTTGTCACACGGGTGGAAACTGATTCTTTCAGCCTGCTGAAGGTCCTTGTCAAGGAAGAGCTTGACTCTGTGGCCATTAGGAAACAGCTCCTTCATCACCACCCCTTCATTCGGAACCAAGGTTCCGTCTTCCTTCTGCTGAGCCAGACCCATATCATGAATCAAACCAAGAGGAGACACCGAACCGGGCAGAAGACCAAGGCATCGCTCCATTCTTTCGGGAGATGCAAAGGACAGCTTACCTTGCTTGAGCATATGTTCGAGAGAGTGGATAGCCAACTCCTTATGACATTCAAAGACCACCAGATAATGGCGGTTCCCCTTATGGTTTCTGAAGAAGAGGTTCTTGCAGTGGACAGAGTCTATGTCCTTCCAGTATTCCAGCGCCAATTCGATTGTCGGGAGCGGCGGGTGTGTATGAAGCTTATAGCCGAGGCCATGCTTCTCAAGGAAGTCAAGCACCTCGGCTATACGTGGGTTATCTATCATTTGTTCAGACTTTTAGCATAGTTCGTCGGAGCTGCCTTCTTCTTTTCAGGATGTACAATCATAGCAGGCACCTTCTTCACTCGTGCATATACCAGGAAGCCTATACCGAGAAGGATGAACGGAATACTGAGCCACTGGCCCATGTTGAGTACCATGTCATTTTCGAATCCGACCTGTACCTCCTTGATGAACTCGATGAAGAAACGGCTTCCGAAGCATCCGATGAAGAATGTTCCGATGAAGAAGCCCCTATGAAGTTTAGGCAGCCTGTACTTGTACATCAGGATCTGGAACACTCCCAGCAGGAAATAGCTGAGGGCCTCGTAAAGCTGGGTCGGATGCTTCGGCTCTGTCTCGCCGCGGAGCTCGAAGATGAATCCCCATGGAAGATTTGTGACATCACCGTAGATCTCCGAATTGAAGAGGTTACCCAGACGGATGAATGTAGCTGCAAAGCATACCGCAATTGCAAGGTGGTCAAGGATCCACACAAAATCAAAGTCATATTTCCTGCCATAATGCTTTGCAAACCACCACATTGCAATAAACAGCGCGATAGTTCCTCCATGACTTGCCAGACCTCCCTTCCACGGCATGAATATCTCCCAAAAGCCCTGCCAGCTGCCCAGATAATAATCAGGCTGGTAGAACAGACAGTGTCCAAGACGGGCACCTACGATAGTGCCGATAAGAAGAGTGTAGAGAAGCGGATCAAGAAGCGACTCCGGCACTCCCTCACGACGGAAGAAGCCTTTGAAGATGAACCATCCGAGAATGAATCCCGATATGAAAAGCAGTGAATACCATCGGATCGAAAGCGCTCCGATGCTGAATATCTCCGGATTCACATGCCAGTTTATAGCCAAAAGTTCAAACATACCTTATATTATATATTAACAGTCTGCAAAGATAGCAAATTTCTCTTTCACACACCCCGTAAACTACCGTGGCAGACAAAGACCTACAAATCAACGACTTAGATCCTGGTTATCCCTCTAAAAGAGCAGATAATCAAAGTCTTACATATTGATAATCAAAGGTTTAACTGCCATACACTCAATCCCACAAACAAATCAACGGCATAAATGCCTCCGGTCCTCTCCCTTTTCGGGAGCCAATGCCGGCAGCATTTATGCCGTTGATTTATATGGATTTAATCCCGATTACTTGCGGATAGCAGCGATACCTGGGAGCTCCTTGCCCTCGAGGTACTCGAGCATTGCACCACCACCGGTAGACACGTAGCTTACCTTGTTGGCGAAGCCCATCTGAGTCACAGCTGCAACTGAGTCACCACCACCTACGAGTGTGAATGCACCGTTCTCAGTAGCCTTAGCGAGGATCTCAGCGATGCGGTTTGTACCCTTTGCGAATGCAGGGATCTCGAATACACCTACAGGACCGTTCCAAAGGATAGTCTTAGAGTTCATGAGAACCTCCTCCCACATAGCGAGAGTGCTTGGAGCTGCGTCCATACCTTCCCAACCGTCTGGAATCTCAGTGTTGAGAACGATCTTGGTGTTAGCGTCGTTAGAGAAGTCGTCAGCAACTACAACCTCCTTAGAGAGATAGATCTTCACGCCCTTCTCCTCTGCCTTCTTGAGAGTGTCGAGAGCGAGCTGCATCTGATCGTCCTCACAGAGTGAGCGGCCGATCTTGCCACCCTGAGCCTTTCTGAATGTGTAGACCATACCACCACCGATGATCATGTTGTCGACTGCGTCGAAGAGCTTCTCGATGATAGTGATCTTTGAAGATACCTTTGCACCACCTACGATTGCAGTTACAGGGTGCTCAGGAGTCTTGAGAACGTGGTCGATAGCCTTGATCTCGCCTTCCATAACGTAACCGAACATCTTGTCGTTAGGGAAGTAGTCAGCGATGAGGGCTGTAGATGCGTGTGCACGGTGTGCTGTACCGAATGCGTCGTTGATGTAGCAGTCAGCGTAAGAAGCGAGCTTAGCAACGAAAGCCTTCTGGTTCTCCTTTACAACAGCCTTGGCTGCCTTCTTCTCCTCCTCAGTAGCGAACTCGCCTCTTGGCTTGCCCTCCTCCTCAGCATAGAAACGGAGGTTCTCGAGTACGAGGCACTCGCCCATCTTGAGGGCAGCTACCTGCTCGTCAGCAGCCTGACAGTCGTCAGCGAACTTTACTGGCGCTCCGAGGAGCTCCTCAACGCGGCCGAGGATGTGCTTGAGAGAGAACTTCTCAGTCACGCCCTTTGGACGACCGAGGTGTGACATAACGATAACCGCACCACCCTTCTCGATAACCTTCTTGAGTGTAGGGATAGCAGCACGGATACGTGTGTCGTCAGTGATCTGCATGTCTGCGTTGAGCGGAACGTTGAAGTCAACGCGTACAATCGCCTTCTTGCCGGCGAAATCGTAAGAGTCAATAAACTGTTGCATAGTCTTATATAAATGTTTTATTAAAATTTACTTCATACAGATTTCTCGACTCCCTTCGGTCGCTCGAAATGACAGTCCGGAATTGTCTTGTCAAAGCGCTATTGTCATGTCGAGCGTAGTCGAGACATCTAAAACCGAGCAAATTTAGCAATTTTCGGCGAAATACAATAATTTACCTATCTTTGCGGACGAAAAACGGTCGGCCAGCAGCCGGCTACAAAACCACCAAAGATATGATGACAATCGAAAGCCCTGGCGCATTCTGGAAAGACTATGAACTCATTGATTCCGGCAATTTCGAGAAACTCGAAAGGTTCGGACCGTTCATCATGGCTCGCCCTGAGCCTAAGGCATTGTGGGACAAGTCTTTGTCTGACGGAGAGTGGAACAAGATGATCCACACCCGCTTCAAGACAGGAGCAGGATTCGGCAAGGCAGGCAAGGAAGACAGCGGCACATGGGAGCGCAAGAAGAAGATGGATGACCAGTGGTACATCCGCTACACAGGCGCACAGGAAGGCCTGAACTTCTCGCTCAGACTCGGACTCACATCATTCAAGCATGTGGGAGTCTTCCCCGAGCAGTCATCTAACTGGGAGTACATCTACAAGCAGACCAAAGCGCTCGTGGAGAAGGCTGAGGCAGAAGGCAAGCCAAAGCCAAAGGTCCTAAACCTCTTCGCATACACAGGCGCCGCATCTCTCGCAGCCAAGGCGGCAGGCGCAGACGTGACCCACCTGGACTCTGTGCGCCAGGTAGTTACATGGGCCCGCGGCAACATGGAGGCAAGCCGCCTGGACAACATCAGATGGATCGTCGAGGATGCACTAAAGTTCGCCCGCAGAGAGGCAAAAAGAGGCAACACATATCAGGGAATCATCCTTGACCCGCCGGCATACGGCCACGGCCCTGACGGTGAGAAATGGAAGCTGGACGAGTGCCTCAACGAGATGCTCCAGTGCGTGGCGGCAATCCTCGCCCCACAGGACAGCTTCATGGTCCTCAACCTCTACTCGAACGGCTACTCAGCTGTGCTCGGCGAGACCATCGTGAAGCAGGCTTTCTGCATGAAGACCGCATACAAGTCGCTTGACTTCGGCGAGCTCGTGCTCCGTGACAGCTACGGCAAGAACCTGCCGCTCAGCGTCTTCGTCAGACTGGCAAGATAAAACGATACCTTGGACACTTTCTAACCGAAAAACGTCCAAGGTATCATCATTTTCACCCTAATCAGGCTATTTCACACACACCTTGGACGCAATTCACTTTCGAAACGTCCAAGGTGTTGTTCTACGTGACAGCCCCAAGGGGCACTTCGGCCCTACCCGGGCCGGGAGTAATGTCGCAGCGACATTACTCCTCGCTACCTATCACACTATCAAAGAAATCATCGATTGTCTTTGCGAGTTCCGTATCGCCATAGAAGTCAGCCATATCGGCGATGTCCGAGAGTGACACATAGCACACTTCCATCTCGCGCTTAGCATAGTCGTAATTCTCCATGAAGAAGACCAGCGAACCGAATAGACTTTCTGCCATCCTGGTGGCGAGGTCCAGAGCCTTCTCGTTCTCCCCTGCCTCATAATACATGTGGATCATATCGAGAACCATGTACTCGTTAGAGAATCCGAGATATGCCTGGTCAAGCGGGAAGTTCTCCTCAGGAACGCACTCCTGGCACATGTCGAGCATCTCGACGGCACGGGCCGTATCACCGATCTTCACCATCTCCTTGGCCACATTGACAAAGAGCTGACGCTGCGAGAGCACGCCGCAGAACGTATAGAGGTTCTGGTAGTCAACAAAGTAGTCAGTCCTCTTGAGAGCATCCCAAGTATAGACGTTCTTCATCTTATGATAAAGGTCCTCTGGATCAGCGAAACCGATCTCGCTGCTCTTCATCTTGTTCTTTATAGGAACGAACTTGTATGAGAATCCCTCGTACATCAGATACTCCTTGATACCTACATTGATGTCACCTCCCATACTCAGAAGATTGAGAGGACGGTCCCAGTTGTAGCTTGAGAGGAAATCGAGCATGAAGATCTCCGGCTTGGTCAGGTACTGCTTGTCCTTAGGGATCGTGAGCACGATCTCGTCAGGAATCTGATCCGCATACTTCTCATCCAGAATACCATACTTGATAACATTCTCCTTGTTCACTGGAATCGAGAACCTTCTTGAAATGATATAGTCGACCTCCTTGTTGTTCGTCAACATAAGTTTTGCATCCGGATGGCGGAAAATCCTCATCACATCACGCAGAGGAATGATCGTATCCATTCTATCCTGGATGAACACATATTCGTTTGTACCATACAGATACTGGCTTGGCCCCACCTGGAGATCAAGCGGCGAAGACTCGTTGACCGCGTACTTCATCTGGTCGATATGCCAGTCTGTTCCAAGGAGCGAGGTATTGACGATACGCACGTCAGGACGCACATTTTCAACCTCCTGCGCATACCAGAGAGGGAATGTATCATTGTCGCCGTGGGTTATGAGGATACCGTTGTGGCCCACGGAGTTGAGATAGTTCTTCGCCATCTCGACCGCAGTATATCGGTTGCTCCTGTCGTGGTCATCCCAGTTCTCGGATGCCATCAGGGCAGGGACACACAAAAGAAGAATGGTTACAGCTGAAGAGATTGCCACGTCGCACTTTGTGCTCCTCGCAATGACGTCCTCCGCCTCTGCTGACTTCTTAGAGCACATGTCGCTGATCCAGTTGTAAACAGCCACAACCGCAAGTCCGATCCAGATAGAGAACGAATAGAAGGAGCCCGCATACGCATAGTCACGCTCACGCACCTGGAACGGCGGCTGGTTGAGGTAGATCACGATAGCGATACCGGTCATGAAGAACATCAGGAATGTCAGCCAGCTGCCTCTCTTGTCGCGGTCGAACTGGAAGAACAGACCGATCAGTCCGAGAAGGAGCGGAAGCATGTAGTAATGGTTCTTTCCCGGATTGTTCTTAAGATAATCCGGTGCGTTTGACTGGTCTCCGAGACGGAAATTATCCAACAGCTTGATTCCGCTCTCCCAGTTTCCGATGAACGGATCTCCAGGAGAAGGGCTATGGATCTCGTTCTGGCGTCCAGCAAAGTTCCACATGAAGTAACGCCAGTACATCCAGTTCATCTGGTAGTCGAAGAAGAACGCCAGGTTCTGGAAGAATGTCGGCTTGTCGTGCTTTGCACCGCGCACCTTATGGCCGCCGCCTGACATATATGACTTGTAGAACGAGATGTGACGGTCATCCGAGCTCCACATGCGCGGGAAGAGCATCTTGCCCTCTGCATCATACTTCACATCGCCAGGACCTTCCGCCTTGATGTACCTGTCCTTTCCGTCCTTAGGCATAGGAGCCCAGTATGTAGTCTCCTTGATATCATATGGGGCGTCGAAATACTGTCCGTACACTAGAGGGTTGCTTCCATACTGCTCACGTCCAAGATAACGTACGAGAGTGTAAGGATTATCAGGCTGATACTCGTTCGTAGGAGTCTTTGCGCTTGAACGTATGATCACTATAGAGAAGAGTGAAAATCCGATAACTATCATCGTAAAGCAGAGCAGGAGGGTGTTTGCAAGCACCTTCTGCTGCTTCAGCGTATAGAACAAGCCCCAGAAGCATGCGCCAAGAAGCAGGAGCATGAATACGGCGGCACCCGAATTGAAAGGCATGCCGAGCGCATTGACGAAGAATCTGTCGAAGCCGGCCGCAATCTTCGGAAGATATGGAATCATGCCGAAAACGGCCACCGCAAGGATCACCACCGACACAAGGAATATCTTGATGTACTCCTTGAATGTATAATGTCCGTTCTCCCTCTTCTTATAGTAGAACATGAACACGAGCGCAGGAATTGCAAGCAGGTTCAGGAGGTGGATTCCGATGGACAGACCCATCAGGAACGATATGAGCACGATCCATCTGTTGGCGTATGGCTCGTCCGCCTGCTCGTACCACTTGATCATTGCCCAGAACACTAGGGCTGTGAAAAGCGACGACATCGCGTAAACCTCACCCTCTACCGCCGAGAACCAGAATGTGTCGCTGAATGTGTACGCAAGCGCACCTACGGCACCTGATCCGAAGATAGCGATTGCTTTTCCGAGCGGATATGTTCCATCCTCCGACGGTCTGATAAGCCTCTTTGCAAAGAAGACAATGGTCAGATAGAGGAAGAATATGGTCAGCGCCGAGCATATCGCGTTCATGGCATTTACAGCCACTGCAGCATGCATGTTATCGGCGAACATCGTGAAGAATCGCGCAAAAAGCTGGAACACAGGGTTTCCCGGAGGGTGACCTACCTCAAGCTTGTATGACGACGCGATGAACTCTCCGCAGTCCCAGAAGGACGCTGTCGGCTCGATTGTCAGAAGATATGTAACAGCCGCCACGACGAATACCAAGGCCGCGACAAGCCTGTTCCACAGGGTAAATTTCTTATTGTCCATTATTATATTATTGTTCATAAAACCCACAAATATACGTACATAATCGCTATATTTGCAAAAATAAATTTTCAAGCAGATGGCTGACAACGACTGGAAGAAAAGACTCGGAGTAGTATTCTCCACCAACCCTGATTTTACCTACGAAGAAGAGGCGCCGCAGGAACCTGCAACTCTCGCGCCAGAAAAGCAGAACCTCATAGTGAAGATCGACAGAAAAGGACGCGGCGGCAAGCAGGTGACCCTGGTCACCGGATTTGTCGGCACGGCGGATGACCTGGCTGAGCTTGGCCGCACACTGAAGGTGAAGTGCGGAGTAGGCGGAAGCGCCAAGGACGGAGAGATAACCATCCAGGGAGACTTCAGGGACAGGGTTGTCGCGCTTCTGAACGAAATGGGATACAAAGCAAAGAGAGGAAACTAAGATGCTGTTCAAAGTTCTGGCACTCATATCGTTTCTGGTATGTCTTCTGCTGCTGAAGACTCTCGTGGAAGTGTTTCCTTCACTGATGGCCTGTCTGGTCAGGTGGAAGGAAAGCGTCAACCTTGACGCCAGCGTGCAGCTTAGCAGAGGCAGGGACATAATGTCCATTGCCATGGTAATGCCCTTCTGCCTGACAGTCGGCAGATACACCCTCTACTCACCTACATGGATGGGACAGTTCGGAGCAGATGCCAGACTCGGCATTACCATCGGGATAATCATAGCATACATCCTGCTCAGAAAAGGTCTCGAACATGTCTTCCGCTCAAGAAAGATAAATCCGAAGACATACAAGACCGCATGCAAGTCATCGCACACATTCTTCATCATCCTCACTCTTGTGCTCATGACCATGGGAGGAGTAATGTCATTTGTTGACGCCGACCCGATGACTATCAAAAGCGCAATGCTTTGGGTATCAGCGATAACATATGCGCTGTTTCTTTTAAGAAAAACACAAATTTTTACTTCTTCTTGCTCGTTTTTCAGCAGTTTTTTGTACCTTTGCGCCCTCGAAATTTTACCGACTGGAGCACTGGTTGCTTCAGCCCTTATTTTTTGATAGAATGAGCGTTAAGAAAATACTGATTTCACAGCAGCAGCCGACGACGGCTTCGCCTTACACCAGCATTGCAGAGAAGTACGGAGTAGAGTTCGAATTCAAGCACTTCTTCAAGATCGAGCCACTCTCATCAAGAGAATTCCGCGCACAGAGAATAAACATTCTCGACCATACTGCAATCGTTTTCTCAGCCCGCACAACCATCGATGCATTCTTCCAGCTCTGCGAAGAGCTCAGAATCAAGGTGCCTGAGACTATGAAATACTTCTGCACCACCGAAGCAGTGGCGAACTACCTCCAGAAGCATATCGTCTACAGGAAGAGGAAGATCTTCTTCGGCGACGGCAAGCCGGAGTCCATCATCGGACTCATCGGATCAAAGCACAAGGGAGAGAACTTCCTTATCGCTACAGCCGAGTCTTCAAGCAAGGATGCTGTGACAAAGCTCTTCGAGGAGAGCGGATACTCATTCGAGACCGCGGTCTTCGTGAAGCCCGTACCACAGGACCTCAAGGAGATAGACCTCCACAGCTACGACATGGTAGTACTCTTCAACCCTGCAGACGTGAAATCCCTCTACGAGAACTATCCTGAGTTCGAGCAGAAGGACATCAAGTTCGTATCATACGGAAGATCCATTGTAAAGGCAATGGAAGAGGCCGGCCTCAAGATCGAGATTTCTGCACCGACACCAGAGGCTCCGTCCGTGGCTAAGGCTCTTGAGATATATCTTACAAACAACCAGTAGAAAGTGGAAGGCGTAGCAGCCAATACCTCTTTTCCAAAGAAAGAAAGACTCTGTGGCAGGACAGCTATCTCACAGCTTCTTGGCAAGGGTCGTTATGGAACAGTACCTGGCATGAGTTACCTATATATAAAGGATACGGGTAACGACCATGCCAGGCTTCTTATTTCCGTACCCAAGAAGACATTCAAGAGAGCGGTGAAGCGCAACCTCTACAAGCGCAGGATCCGTGAAAGCTGGCGCAGGCAGAAGCACCTGCTGACCGAGGGCACGGGAATCGACATCATGATCAAGTATGCGTCAAAGGAACTCCTCACCTACGAGGAAATCTACGCCGCAATCGGACAGATCATCGAGAAGGTAAACCGCCAGATCGTAAAATCACGAGAAAATGAGCAAGTTCAGAGCGACTCTTAAGAAGATCGCCATAGCGCCTTTCGTCTTCCTGATAAGGTTCTATCAGGTCTGCATCTCTCCGCTCAAGCCTCCGACATGCAGGTTCACTCCGACATGCTCGCAGTACGCTCTCCAGGCCTTCCGTAAACACGGCCCTTTCAAGGGTTTTTACCTTACAGTCCGTAGGATCCTGCGCTGCCACCCTTGGGGAGGACACGGATACGACCCGGTTCCGTAATTTTCAAAAAGTGCCTCTCAAGGCCCTACAACACGTAAAACAACTGCAAAAACAACAAAACCAACAACACCGGAAAAGAAAAAGACAACGATCTTTGCATCGGTTAAGAATCTTATTCGTCTCTTTCTGACCGGTCTCATATTTTCTAGAAATGTGTGCAATTCCAGAGATTGGAACAGAAAGATAAATGAAAAGCGCAAGCCGTGACGGTTTGTGCTTTTTGTGTGTTATCACACGACGACGTCCCTGACGACCTGCTCGATCAGGTCTTTCCAGGCTTCGTTCTTGCCTTTGCGGGTGCGGGATGAGCCACTTATGTCACTGACAGTGCTGGACAATTACAGTGTAGTCAAGGATTTTTCTCCACAATTACGTCCATCTACCTGTCTTTATGTACCAGGCCTGTATTACGATAAAATAAATTCCGCAGATGATGCTAACTATTTGAAGTACCATCAAAAGCATGGGATTTCCTATAAATAGGACTCTGAGCAAAATAGAAATTAGAAGCATATTTTTAGCTATGATCCAACTTTTCCCATTTTCATAGCGCATATACCTCGACCATTTGTCATCCTTAGTGAAAACCCATATCAATCCAAGTATAAGGATCATTAAATTAGTCAGTATCTTAACAATTCCCAGAACACTACCTACCCCAAAAATAAAAATGGATAAATTGAAAATAACATCAACTAATACTATTAGGTCTAAAAACAATAATGAACCTAATATCGCGTATATTTTATTCAATATCATATAGATGAAATTTTAATCTATAATATTCAAACGGATCTTTTATCTCATCGCCACTTTCGCTATCAGAATCTTCGCTATTGGAATCTGTTTTGGCCGATAATATTGTAGGTTGGCCGTTCATATTACTACTGGAATCATCATTATTATTTTCATCTGTATTACCTGTTAAAAATTTAACAACATAATCATATGGCATATTAGTATTCGGATTAATAGCAGTGGACAACAGATTGGCTATCCGCCATCATATTATTGCTCTAGAGACTATTATTATTTTGTGAGACAAAATCTTTATAATCACTTCTACATGGAATCAGCCACTCTTTCTTCAAGTCCTTTAACTTAATTAATTTATCTGCAACATCCTTAGATATTATTATCACACGCTGAGCCTGATGTCCTTGTCCTGCGCCGAAATATTCCTTGGTCTTGTAGATACCTGGCAAAGGGTGCTTATGAAGAGGAAAGTATGGATAATACTGATGAACGAAATCGTATTTCATTTCTCCGCAAATAGGACACAGCCAATGTCGTCTATCCGAAAGATCTAAAGACTCATCAATAACTGGAATCACAAGCTGGAATACATCCTCCAATACTTTTCCTCCTTTAATTACATCCCGCTTCTCTATACCGTATGGCGCAAAAACTTCATTATAAACGGTTTTACTTACAAAGAATTCATCTATGAGCCAGGAAAAGAATGTCCAGAATCCACGTTTGGCAACTTTATTAACGCGCAAGTCATTGGTCTGAACACGTCCGCATCCGCATTCAGAACAGATCTTTCCCACATCAAATGAAATAGATTCGTATTTGAAATCTCGGTCAGGCTGAGGATAGCCACAACCGTTCCAACCATTAAGTACATAATAATTGGCAGCATTTATCTCTTCTTTTGAATATTCGTAAAAGAAGCGATCTCTTATACTGTTCCACCTATGTCCGCAACGCTGTTTAATTTGGAAATAGCGGTCATCTTCTTCAATGTGTATCCAGTCCCACTTAGCACCGACGTTCGCCTTGATTCCAAGTTGTACCAGGAACTGAACATCATCTTCTGTCCATTCGTCACGAAATGCTCTTATTTTTTTCATTTAAAACTCTCCTCTACTGCTTTTAATAATTCAGGATAATCTTTGTAAATGTTTCTAGCGGCATTAAGTATTTCTTCACTATTTACATTGCCTTATTCATACTATTTATCAGATATTCTCAACCCTTGCAAGTTACGTAATATTATCAAGAATTTCCTATTTTTATTTTAGAATCACCTAACATACTGACAGACAAGTGTTTAACAACATAAGGGTCGGAAAATTTTCCGACCCTTACTATATAACACATTGATTATCAATAATATGTTCGTTCCAGTTAGTCCAGCTTGAGGACGGCCATGAAGGCGCTCTGCGGAACTTCGACTGTGCCGATCTGGCGCATGCGCTTCTTTCCCTGCTTCTGCTTCTCAAGGAGCTTTCTCTTACGCGAGATGTCACCTCCGTAACACTTCGCCGTAACGTCCTTTCTCACTGCCTTTACAGTCTCGCGGGCGATGATCTTCGCTCCGACTGCGGCCTGGATAGCGATGTCGAACTGCTGCCTTGGGATGAGTTCCTTGAGCTTCTCGCACATCTTGCGTCCGAAGTCATATGCATGGTCAGCATGGATCAGCGTCGAAAGCGCATCTGCCGGGTCACCATTGAGGAGGATGTCGAGCTTCACGAGCTTCGCCTCCTTGAATCCGATTACATGGTAGTCGAATGACGCATATCCCTTGGAGATTGACTTTAGCTTGTCATAGAAGTCGAAGACAATCTCCGAGAGCGGCATCTCGTATGTGAGCTCGAGGCGGTCTGCTGTAAGGTAGTGCTGGTTGATCAGGATGCCTCGCTTGTCAAGACAGAGCTTCATGATCGGGCCGTAGTAGTCCGAGCGCGAGATGACCTGTGCACGGATGTATGGTTCCTCGATCTTGTCGATGAGGGTTGCGGCAGGAAGTCCTGATGGGTTATGTACATCCAGAACCTCACCCTGAGTCGTATATACCTTATATGATACGTTCGGAACAGTGGTGATCACGTCCATGTTGAACTCTCTGAAGAGACGTTCCTGGACGATCTCAAGGTGCAGGAGTCCAAGGAATCCGCATCGGAAACCGAAGCCGAGGGCGAGTGAAGACTCTGGCTCGAAGACGAGCGACGCATCGTTGAGCTGGAACTTCTCGAGCGAAGCACGAAGCTCCTCGTACTGGTCTGTCTCGACAGGATAGAGACCTGCGAAGACCATAGGCTTCACTTCCTCGAAACCGGCAATCGCCTCCTTACATGGCTCAGCAACCTTCGTAATGGTATCACCCACTTTCACCTCGACGGCGCTCTTGATACCCGAAATGATATATCCTACGCTTCCGCACGGAATCTCCTGGCGCGGATGCATCTTCATCTTGAGGACACCGATCTCATCGGCCGTATATTCCTTTCCTGTGCTGACGAACTTGACCTTGTCGCCCGGCTTGATGCTTCCGTTCATCACCTTGAAGTATGCGATGATGCCTCGGAACGAGTTGAACACCGAGTCGAAGATGAGTGCCTGGAGCGGAGCGTCAGGATCACCCTGCGGGGCAGGAATCCTCTCCACGATAGCGTCCAGAACCTCCTTTACGCCCTGTCCGGTCTTTCCCGAAGCGAGGAGCACCTCCTCCGGCTTGCATCCCAGAAGGTCTACCACCTGGTCAGTCACGACATCGACCATAGCCGAGTCAACGTCGATCTTATTGAGCACCGGAATGATCTCGAGGTCGTGCTCGATCGCGAGATAAAGGTTGGATATTGTCTGTGCCTGGATACCCTGGGTAGCGTCCACTACCAGCAGCGCACCCTCGCATGATGCAATTGCACGGGATACCTCATAAGAAAAGTCCACATGGCCCGGAGTGTCGATCAGGTTGAAGGTATACTTCTCTCCGTTATACATGTAGTCCATCTGGATTGCGTGGCTCTTGATGGTGATTCCCTTCTCCTTCTCCAGATCCATAGAGTCAAGGACCTGGTTCTCCATGTCACGCGCTGTCAGCGTATTTGTAATCTCAAGCATTCTGTCGGCCAGGGTACTCTTGCCGTGGTCGATATGCGCTATGATACAAAAGTTTCTAGTCTTCTTCATTGTAAATCGATAATCGGTGCAAAGATAGCAAAATTGCTCGGCTATCTTTGCAGCGATTTAATTTTTACAGTATTTTTGTTAAACCTCCGAGGGTTTTAAAGGTCTAAATGACGATGCAGGACGGACATATCATAAATCTATGCCACAAAGGCGAGTATGAACTCGCTTTCAACGGCATCGTGGAGGCGTATTCAGAACGCCTCTACTGGCATGTCCGACGGTTCATATGGTCCCATGAGGACACGGACGACCTGATGCAGGACATATTCATAAAGATATGGTCCGCCCTTCCCACTTTCCGCGGAGACTCCCAGCTTTACACATGGCTATACAGGATAGCCACCAACGAGACCCTCAACCGCCTGAAGAAGTTCCAGCGCGAATTCGCCCTGAGTCTGGAGGCCGTCGGAGAAGCCCTTGCCGCACGTATCGATGAAGATCCTTATTTCAATGGCGACGCGCTGCAGAGGGAACTGCACAAGGCCATCCAGAGGCTGCCGGAAAAGCAGAGGCTGGTCTTCGCCATGAGGTACTTCGATGAAATGAAATATGAAGACATCGCGGAAATCACCGGAACCTCAGTCGGAGCCCTCAAGGCCTCATACCACCACGCATATAACAAGATAAAGGAAAGCCTGGAAAACGCGGACCTTTAAACCATTCGGATAAACTATTGTCTAATAGAGCGATGAAAAATTCAGAAAGAAACATAATGTATGACGACTCCCTCAGGAAATGCCCTTACAGCGTGCCTGAAGGATACTTTGACTCCCTGAAGGAGAGGGCTGCGAAGTATGCCCAGCCGACACCGGCTCCGGTCTTCCAGTTCAAGAGGGTGCTGTATACAGCCATATCAATGGCGGCGATGTTCATCCTCATGGTGACGGCCGGTACGTTCCTCCTCGAAAAGACAACACCGGCAGAAGACATGACGCATGAAGACTATATCGTATTCTCTGACGGATATTTTGATCTGGAGATGTACGAAGACGACATATCGGAGCAATATGCCGACGCTTCGATCACCGACGAAGACATTGTGGAATACCTTATATATACAGGAGTAAGTGAAGAATTTATAGAATTATCTAAATAAAGAAGATATGAGGAAGATTATGACAATATTCGCAATCGTTGCGACAATGACATGCATGAGTATTTCAGCCCAGGCGCACAGAGGCAGAGGCGAAGACTGGAAGGAGAAGATGAAGGCGGAAAAGATCGCCTTCCTGACCTTGGAAGTAGGGCTTACTCCGGAAGAAGCTCAGGCATTCTGGCCCGTATACAACCAGGTCGAGACTGAAAAGGACGAGGCGATGTTCGCTATGATACGGGCGCATAAGGAGATGAGCAAGGCCATCGAAGAAAAGAAGAGCGAGAAGGAAGTCTCAGCACTCCTGGACACGTACCTCGAGGCACAGAAGAAGCTCAACGACATTGAAAACGGCATCGCGGCACGATACAAGGCGGTTCTCCCTGTGGAGAAGGTCGCAAAACTGTATGCTGCAGAAGAGAAGTTCAGAAGGCAGCAGATCCGTAAGCTCCACCACGGAGGCGACGACGGAAAGCCGCAGCCAAGGAATTAGTTTCAGGCAAACATATAGAAGTTATGTGTGAGGGACAGATACTCTTGAGTATACTGTCCTTCATTCTGTATAGTAAGGAGTTCTTCCTTAATGGTCTCGCACCTCTGTCTTGAGAATTCGGCGATCATGCGGCTCGGAGCCTTACGGGGCACAGTTCTGACACGGAGGATGCGGAAGAGGTGGAGCCCGCACATGCGGGCGTAACGGCACAGAGCGGCCTCCTGGTCAGCAGGAAGCACGAGTGAGACGCGGCCGTTTTCTGAGAGTCTTTCTTTCGCGAATTCGAAGATGTCCCTATATGAAAGTCCCTCGGAGGTGTGTCTGGCAGTGCTTTTCCTCTCATCCGGAGCAGTCAGAGAGTCCTCGAAGTATGGAGGGTTGGAGAATATGAGATCATATTTTTGCACCGGACTCTCATCCGACTCCGCCACATCGTCCATAGCCGCGAAAGCATCAAGGGACACATTATGAGCATGGAGACATTCCGCCCAAGGAGAATTGGCAAAATTCATTGCCGCTTCCGTAGCTGAAGGCTCATCGATATCGATAGCATCTATCTTGGTCACACCACTTTCCTCCCGGGTATCCTCTCCGTCATTCCCGGCTTTACCTGGAATCTCACCACCAAACACCCTTTGAGCCGCCATCAATGCAATAGTGCCGGTACCGGTACCAATGTCCAGCATGCATCTGTCTTCCGGCCTTAGGGTCATGGCAGCACCAAGCAGCACGCCATCGGTATTCACCTTCATGGCGCTGCGCTCGTTCACGACTTCGAATCTCTTGAATCTGAATGTACTCACCTTGTTATTTCTAGAGCTGTATCACTTTTACCCGAAAAACTGTCACAGCTACCTCTGTTTTTGCCCATTTTTACGGTTTTAAGCCTGAGCTGTGTCAAAAAAAGCCCCAAAACTGTCACAGCTACTGCGAGACAAACTGTCCGTCGACCATATAGAGTGACCTGTCGCACATCTTTGCGAGGTCAGGATCGTGTGTGACAATGATTATTGTCTGGCCGTACTTGTCCCTGAGAGTGAAGAAGAGGTTGTGCAGCTCCTCCTTGGTCTTGGAGTCGAGGTTACCGGACGGTTCGTCGGCAAAAAGGACAGACGGATTGTTGATCAGAGCACGGGCAATGGCCACTCTCTGCTGCTCTCCACCTGACAGTTCAGAAGGCTTATGAGTGAAGCGCTCTGCAAGTCCGAGGTCAGTCAGCAGCGCCTTGGCAGCCTCTTCAGCATCCTTCTTGGATCTTCCGGCTATGAATGCAGGAATCATGACATTCTCCAGAGCAGTGAACTCAGGCAACAGATGATGAAACTGGAAAACGAAGCCGATCTTACGGTTACGGAACTCGGCCATGGCCTTGCCTTTCAAAGAGAGCACATCAATTCCGTCAATCACCAGCGATCCCGCATCCGGAGTGGAAAGGGTTCCGAGTATCTGCAGCAATGTAGACTTGCCGGCTCCCGAAGCACCCATGATCGAAACAACTTCCGACTTTTCCGCACTGAAATCAATGCCCTTAAGCACCTTCAGCGCCCCAAACGACTTCTCTATTCCCTTTGCCTGTATCATAACATCCATATTATTCCCCAAAGTTAGACAATTTCCCCGAATCTCACCACCCATAGCCGAATAGCTCCGCAGTGCATCCCAGACAACATATTGAACATCAACAAGTTACCCTGACATCCTGCCTTCCTCGCCATGCAGGATATATAACCAACACGTTGTGTATCAACAACTTACATAAAACAACATTTTTCTTAGAGATGGGTGATAACAAAAAAACGACCACTTGATTTCAAGTAGTCGTTTTTGATAATGTCGGGGTACTGTGACTCGAACACAGGACCCTCT
>JAGBSL010000058.1 GCA_017631875.1 Bacteroidales bacterium
CATGAAGGATTGTTCCATTATCTTGAAAATATTGGATGGATGCACCCGTATACTATGACATGGTGGTGTAACAATGCAGACTGGTGATTCACTCCGATCTTGTATGGGGCATCTCATCGTAACAAAAATCCCATCGAATTGTTGACGATGGTCCCCATTTGGGTGGGTTTGGATAGAAAAACGACACCATCGTTACAAGAATCACTGTTTTCTTGTGACGATGGTGTCGTTTATGATAAGTAAGCTATTTACTTTGCCTTGTAAGCGTCAAGACCGCTCTGGAGGAACGATACGAAACCGTCGATCGAGAGGTCGTATCCGCGAACCGGAACGAGCATCTCGCCCTCAGGGGAGAGGAGCACATAGTTTGGCTGTGCGTTTACGTTCCAGAGTGTACGTGCTGTATATGAGTTTGCACGACCGAGGTCTTTGTAAACCTTTCCTGTCTCAGCGTCAGTCACCCAGTCCTCCTTGTCAAGCTTCTGCTTGTCATCAGAGTAGAGAGCAACGATCACGAAGTCGTTCTGGAGCATGCTGTAAACAGTAGGGTCGCTCCATACGCGTGACTCCATCTCACGGCAGTTCACGCATCCGTGGCCAGTAACGTCTACGAATACAGGCTTTCCTGCCTCTTTAGCAGCCTCGAGACCCTCCTCAAGAGTGAAGTATCCGTGGAGACCGAGAGGGAGGTGGAGACCATACTTGGAGTCTACAACTGCCTCTGCATCAGCAGTCTGTGCAGTACCTGAGTTCTGTCCGATCACGAAGTCCTGAGTAGTGATTGGCGGCATGTAGCCTGAAAGCGCCTTGAGAGGTGCTCCCCACATACCTGGGATGAGGTATACTACGAATGAGAATACTGCAATCACGAGAGTAAGGCGTGGAACTGAGATGTGCTCTACTGGCTCATCTCCCTCGAACTTGATCTTGCCGAGGAGGTAGAGGCCAAGGAGAGTGAACACTACGATCCAGATTGCGAGGTAAACCTCTCTGTCAAGGATACCCCAGTGGTAAGTCTGGTCAGCCACGCTGAGGAACTTCAGACCGAGAGCTACCTCGATGAAGCCGAGAACAACCTTTACTGAGTGGAGCCATCCGCCGCCGCTCTTTCTGAACTTCTTGAGAAGTGAAGGAGAGAATGCGAGGACTGTGAATGGAAGTGCGAATGCAGCAGAGAATGCGAGCATTGTCACGATTGGAACCCAGAATGCAGTGTTGCTGGTTGTTGCCTGAATAAGTACCATACCCACGATAGGACCTGTACATGAGAACGATACAAGCACGAGGGTAAGTGCCATGAAGAATACACCTGCAAGACCCTTCTTGTCAGCTCCCTTGTCAGTCTTGTTGACCATAGACTCTGGGAGAGTGATCTCGAATGCGCCGAAGAATGAAGCGGCGAATACCATGAAGATCACGAAGAAGAGAAGGTTAGGAAGCCAGTGTGTAGCGATCCAGTTGAAGATGTCAGCTGTAACGTTCGCTCCACCTGTGATCATAGGGATAAGCACGAGGAGCGCGATAGGCAAGGTGTAGATAAGGATGATGAAAAGTCCATACATACCAGCCTTGAAACGTCCTGCAGCAACGCTGGACGAACCCTTCATGAAGAACGATACTGTCATAGGTACCATAGGGAACACGCAAGGAGTGAGGAGCATTGCAAAACCCCATGCGATAGCCTGGAGGATAAGTCCCCAAACCATTCCCTTGTCGACTGGGGCCTTCTCGCTTTCCTCTACGACCTCTTTAACCTCAGCGTCGGCAATCGGCATTGCCGCATAAGCAGGGTCTACAGAAACCTCGAAGTCATAATACTCGGCCTTGCATGTGCCGCTTGTGCATGTGTTTGTGAAGAGAGTGCCGGCAAGTTTACCAGTTGCCTCTGTAAGCTTGACATCCTGAGCAACAATGATCTCATTGTAATAATGCTTGGCCATGTCGCCGAACTCATCCAGCTCCTCAGTCGGAGTGCTAATCTCATATGGACCTCCGACAAGCTCACCGCCTGTCACCTCTACGTCCATGAATTCTGTCGCTGAGAATTCGTCAGTAAGAGTGTAGGTGTGATAACCTTCGGCTATCTTACCTGTGAAGATCACTCTGTAGACATCCTCTGCGTCAGCCTTCTCGATGTGAGAAGACCAAGTCACGAGCTGCTGTGGAGCTCCCTGGGCAAAAGCTGCAACGCAGAAAACAAGCGTTGCGAGCATTGTCATTATTCTTTTCATTTATAAGTAGGTTGTTGATTGTTTACTTTGCAAATGCCACTGATCTGGTCTCGCGGATCACAGTGATCTTGACCTGTCCAGGATAAACCATCTCCTCCTGGATCTTTCTTGCGATCTCTGTTGACAGTGTTTCTGCATCCTGGTCTGTCACCTGGTCAGCGCCAACGATTACGCGGAGCTCGCGACCTGCCTGGATTGCGTATGTCTTGGTAACGCCCTCATATGAGAGTGCGATGTTCTCCATATCCTTGAGTCTCTTGATGTATGACTCGATAACCTCGCGGCGTGCGCCTGGACGTGCTCCAGAGATAGCGTCACCGACCATCACGAGAGGGGAGATGATAGAGGTCATCTCAATCTCCTCATGGTGCGCTCCGATTGCGTTGCAAACCTCAGGCTTCTCCTTGTACTTCTCGGCGAGCTTCATACCGAGGATTGCGTGTGGAAGCTCAGGATCCTCGTCAGAAACCTTTCCGATATCGTGGAGGAGGCCGGCTCTCTTGGCAACCTTAGGGTTGAGGCCGAGCTCTGAAGCCATTGTAGCACAGATGTTTGCAACCTCGCGTGCGTGCTGGAGGAGGTTCTGTCCGTATGATGAGCGGTACTTCATGCGGCCAATGAGCTTGACAAGCTCAATGTGCATTCCGTGGATGCCGAGGTCGATACATGTCCTCTTACCGGTCTCCATGATCTCTTCCTCAAGCTGCTTCTGCACCTTCGCTACAACTTCTTCGATACGTGCAGGGTGGATACGTCCGTCAAGAACGAGCTGGTGGAGTGCAAGGCGTGCCACCTCTCTTCTTACAGGATCGAATGCTGAAAGGAGGATTGCCTCAGGAGTATCGTCCACAACAATCTCGACTCCAGTAGCAGCCTCAAGCGCGCGGATATTACGACCCTCGCGACCGATGATGCGGCCCTTGATTTCGTCGCTCTCGATATGGAATACTGTAACTGCGTTCTCAATGGCTGTCTCAGATGCTGTTCTCTGTATTGTGTTGATAACAATACGCTTAGCTTCTTTGCTTGCTGTAAGACGAGCCTCGTCCATAGCGTCATTGATGTATGACTGAGCCTGTGTCCTTGCCTCTGCCTTCATGCTTTCCATGAGCTGAGTCTTAGCTTCTGCTGCAGTCATGCCTGCAATCTCCTCGATCTGTTTGATTGCATCCTCACGCAGCTTCTCATACTCTTCCTTCTTACGGTTTGCAGCCTCGAGCTGTGCCTTGAGGCTTTCCTTCAACGCTTCAGCCTCCTTGTTCTTTCTGCCAAGTTCTGAACTCTGCTGGCCGAGTGCGCTCTCCTTCTGCTTCAAGCGGTTTTCGATTTCATTGATCTGCTTGTTCCTCTCGTTGATGTACTGCTCGTGCTCACTCTTAAGCGAAAGAAACTTCTCTTTCGCCTGGAAAATTTTTTCCTTCTTAATGCTTTCTGCCTCAAGCTCTGCCTTCTTGATGATTTCTTCCTTCTGTCCCTTAAGAAGTATCTTACGGACAAATATGTAGGTGCCGAGCGCTAATACTGCACCCGCGACTGCAGACAAAATGTAAAATCCTGTGTTCATAAAATGTTATTATATAGTGTTTTAGTTTCACATAAAAAAGACCAACCAGCCATAATAAGCAGATTGGTCTTGATATAAAAAAGCCGTTAGCAAGTTTGTCAGGAAATCTTAAAAAATAAGATTTGGGCTCCGGTATTGCAGTTCTGACATCCTCCGTCCCACGAATGTGGAATCCCCATACGGGTAACCTAGGTCCGTCATCCCTATCCGAGATATCCCTGTTACGTTATTAGTGTTGATTTCAGCAAAAATAAGTAACTAACGGCTATTATTTATCAGCTTTCTCAAGATATGCCTCAAGCTCCTTCAACAGCGCAGCCTCATCCTCAATGGCTGATTCTACCTGTTTCTGGTGTCCGCAGTTCTGTATACCTATATTCAACGCTACGAGGGACAATACTTCGACCATTCCTTTTGCAGGAAACTTGTCGAGGTAGAATTTGACCCTACGGTTGATGTCTGATACAGCCTTCCTGATCATCTCTTCATGCTCCGGAGACTTCACCTGTACAGGGTACGAACGGTCTGCAATAATTACATTAATGCTTTGTGCCATGTTTTATCCCTCCATTAAAGTGATGCACTTGTCAATCTCCTTGATGAGCCTGTCTATCTTCTTCCTCGCTTCAGTGTTGTCTGCATTGCCTGACTTGAATGCGTCTGCCAGCTTAAGGTTATCAATTGTTCTTTCCAGCTCTGTAATCTGCTCTTTGTAGGCCTTGTTTTGTGTTGTGGCTTTGTCCAGCTCCGATTCAAGTCTCTTACGCTCCTGCTTTTCCGTCTCATAAACGGAAATGAGCTCTTGAATCCTCTGTCTAAGCTTATCTATCATTGCAAAACAAATTTTACCTACCCGGCAAAATTATAAAAAAAAAGCCGAAATCCCAAATTGGATTCCGGCTTTTGCTTGTAGGTGGTCAAAATTTTGACCACCTACATAATATTCTATATAATATTAAAGGACTTCAACCGCCTTCATGCCTTCCTCGATAGCTGCCTTATTGAGGCTGATGAGGTCAGCATAGCGTGCAGGGATGCACTTTGCAAGACCCTTGTCGATGTTCTCAGGAAGGATGATAGGCTTCATCTTGAGGAATGCTCCCATGACTGCCATGTTGTATACCTTCGAGTTGCCGACCTGTGCCGCTACGTTGATAGCGTCGATCTTGCAGATCTGGATATCTGTTCTTGTAGGAGGGTTGATGATTCCGTTAGGGTCGTAGATGAGGAGTCCGCCTGGCTTTACAGCGCTCTCGAACTTGTCGAGTGACTGCTGGTTAAGCGCGATGACTGTGTCAAACTTTGTCACGATAGGGGAGCTGATCTTCTTGTCGCTGAGGATCACGCTCACGTTGGCTGTACCTCCACGCATCTCAGGACCGTATGAAGGCATCCAAGTCACCTCCATGTCCTGCATGATAGCGCAGTATGCGAGAATCTTTCCCATTGAGAGGACGCCCTGTCCTCCGAATCCTGCAATAATTATCTCTTCTTTCATGATTACTCTGTTTTTAAAACGTCCTTGATGTCACCGAGCGGATACTTAGGGAACATGTTCTCCACCATCCACTTGTTGGCTGCTGTAGGGCTCATCTTCCATCCTGAGTTACATGTTGCAACAACTTCAACGAATGAAAGTCCGATGCCCTTCTGGCTGTACTCGAATGCCTTCTTGATGGCCGCCTTTGTCTTGCGGGCAGCAGCTGCAGTGTGTACTGACTGTCTTGTGATGAATGCAGTACCGTCGAGCTGTGCGATCATTGGAGCAAGCACGAGAGGGAATCCGTTGAGCTTTGCGTCACGTCCGTAAGGAGTAGTGGCTGTCTTCATGCCGAGGAGGGTAGTAGGAGCCATCTGACCTCCGGTCATTCCGTAGATACCGTTGTTGATGAAGATCACAACGATGTTCTCGCCGCGGCTGCAAGCGTGGATGATCTCAGCTGTACCGATTGAAGCAAGGTCACCGTCACCCTGGTATGTGAATACGTACTTCTCTGGGTTGAGTCTCTTTGTTGCTGTTGCGAGAGCCGGAGCGCGTCCGTGAGCAGCCTGCTGCCAGTCTACGTTAAGGTAGTTGTATGCGAATACGGAGCAACCTACAGGGCTGATCGCGATTGTTTCCTCCTGGATGCCCATCTCCTCGATGACCTCAGCGATGAGCTTGTGAACTGTACCGTGAGAACATCCAGGACAATAGTGCATTACATTGTCTGTGAGAATAGGGGTCTTCTTGTAGACGATGTTCTCGGGTTTCTTGATATCTTCGATATTCATAGTGATAGCTTATTTCAGATTGTTGAACTTCTTGAACGCCTCTACAATTTCATCAGGTGTGTAGATGATACCACCCTGTCTTCCGTAGAATCCTACAGGAACGGTTCCGTTGACAGCAAGTCTCACGTCGTCGACCATCTGTCCGAGGTTGAGCTCGAGAGCCATCATGCTCTTTACCTGTCCTGCAAGCTCCTGGATCCTCTTGGTAGGGAATGGGAAGAGGGTTACAGGTCTGAGGAGACCGGCCTTGATGCCCTGTGCGCGGAGCTCGTCTACTACAGCCTCACCGATACGTGCCGAGCAGCCGAATGCTACGAATACATACTCTGCATCCTCTGTCATATACTCCTCGTATTTAACCTCATTCTCCTTGATCACCTCGTACTTGGCAGCAAGCTTCTGGTTGAAGCGCTCCTGTACGTCAGACTCGAGGGCGAGGGAAGTGATTACGTTGTATGGTCTGTCAGCAGGCTTTCCGTATGTTGCCCATGGAGCTATCTTCACGAGCTCCTCCTTAGTCATGCGAGGCTTCTCAGGACGAAGCTCCACCTTCTCCATCATCTGGCCCACGATACCGTCAGCGAGGATGATGACAGGAGTGCGGTACTTGAACGCGAGGTCGAATCCCCAGTCAACGAAGTCGTACATGTCCTGTGCTGAAGCTGGTGCGAGAACGATAGCGTTGTAGTCACCGTGTCCGCCGCCCTTCACGCACTGGTTGTAGTCACTCTGGCTAGGCTGGATTGTTCCAAGACCAGGACCACCGCGCTGGCAGTTTACGATAACGCATGGAAGCTCTGCTCCTGCGAGGTAGCTGAGGCCCTCGCACATGAGGCTGATACCTGGCGAGCTTGAAGATGTCATGACCTTCTTACCGCAGCATGCACCGCCGTAAACCATGTTGATAGAAGATGTCTCACTTTCTGCCTGAAGCACAACCATTCCTGTTGTGAGCCATGGTCTCTCCTTCATGAGGGTTTCCATTACCTCAGACTGCGGAGTGATAGGATATCCGAAATATCCGTCCGCGCCGTTGCGTATTGCCGATATGGCAATCGCCTCGTTTCCTTTCATCAGAATTTTCTCTGCCATATCCCTTAGATTTTAACTCTGTAAACAGTGATCACCGAATCAGGGCAGACGATCGCACAGTTCGAACATCCGATACATGCGTCACCCACCATCTCGGCATAATGATAACCCTTACCGTTGACCATCTTGGCGAGCTGGATGCTCTTGGTCGGACAGTTTTCAACGCAGACTCCGCAGCCTTTGCACTTTACGGTGTCTACTTCGATTGCTCCTTTGAATGCCATTATTAGTTGTTTTTAGTGGTTTGTAATTGCGTGTTAACAAATCGTAGTAAAAGTAATGGTTTTTGTTGAAACTATCAAACAAAGTTTGAAAAAATCTTAATTATTCTTTTCTGGCGCGGTTTTATAAGAAAATTTGTATAACTTTGAAGACTTTAAACGAATAGGAACTATGGGAACGATTCTATTGAAAAACATTGTGTCAGAGGGGATTGCATCAGATATCCTCATCGAGGGCAATCTGATCGCCAAGGTCGTTCCATCTGATAATCAAATCGTTGTACCGGAAGGTGCTGAAGTTGTGGACTGTACAGGTAAGGCTGCGTTCCCCGGATTTGTCAACATGCACACACACGCCGGCATGGCCCTAATGAAGGGAATAGGCGAGGACATCGCATTCCATGAGTGGCTTGACAAGATCTGGAAGGCGGAGGAGCAGCTTGATGAGGAGTATGTCTATCATGCGACCAAGGCTGCGTGCCTGGAGATGATAAAGACCGGTACTACAACCTTCAACGATCAGTATTGGAACATGCCGATGGCCTATAAGGCAGCGATGGAACTCGGCATGAGGCCGGCCCTGTCATACGTTGTTCTCGACAAGAACGATCCTGAGGAGTCCGAGCGCCAGAAGGCTCAGTGCCTTGAAATGTACGAGATGACAAAGGCATGGGACTCGAAGGCTCAGCTTCTGATATCTGTGCATGCTATATATTCCGTTAGGGAGCCTATGATGCTCTGGGCTGTGAATTTCGCCAGGGAAAGGGGCCTCAAGATTCATATTCACATATCTGAAACCCGCAAGGAAGTCGAGGACTGCCTGAATGAGCATGGAATGTCTCCTGTGGAGTATCTTGACAGTCTCGGAGTCCTCGGACCAGACGTCATCGCAGCGCACACGCTGTGGCTCTCGGAAAACGATGTCAGGATCCTCGGTGAAAGGGGAGTGACATGCGTCCATAACATCAATTCAAACCTCAAGCTCGCTTCCGGCTATCGCTTCCTTTACAATGAGCTCAAGGCCGCCGGCGCAAAGATCTGCCTAGGTACAGACGGCTGCGGTTCGTCGAACAATCTTGATATTCTCGAGGCCATGAAGACCTCGGCAATCGTCCAGAAAGCATGGCGCGATGACCCGTCAGCAATGCCTCTGAATGAACTTGCAGCAATGGTTTCGACAAATGCGGCTAAGGCATTGGGTATTAATGCGGGACAAATTAAAGAAGGTATGCTTGCAGACCTTCTGATAATAGATATTGACAATTACCAGTTCCTCTCTCCGGCAGGCTTCCTGGCGAACCTGGTTTATTCGGCACATTCTGACTGCGTCGACTCTGTCATCTGCGACGGAAAGTTCATCATGCGCGGCAGGGTAGTTGAAGGAGAAAGAGAGATTATAGAGAACGCCAGAAAACAAATGAACAGAGTATGGATCCACGAGTAGAAAAGATCATGACAGCTGCGGAGTTCATTGCAGCGAAGCTCGACGGCAGAAAGCCTGTTGTCGGAATTGTGCTTGGAAGCGGTCTGGGCAAGCTTGCCGACAAGATCGAGAATCCTACAGTAATACCATATAAGGAGATCCCAGGATTCCCTGTTTCCACAGCGGTGGGACACAAGGGCAACTTCATAGCGGGAGAACTCGGCGGAAAGTTCGTCGTTGCGATGCAGGGACGTTTCCACTATTATGAAGGTTATCCTATGGAGCTGGTGACTCTTCCGATCCGTGTGATGAAGGTGCTCGGCATCCAGTATCTCTTTGTTTCCAATGCTGCAGGCGGAGTCAACTACGACTTCAAGGTAGGAGACCTGATGGTCATCACAGACCACATCAACCATCTTCCGAATCCGCTCGTAGGACCAAACATGGCAGAGTTCGGACCGCGCTTCCCTGATATGACCCGTCCGTACGACAAGAATCTGAGAATGAGGGCATTCGAGATAGCGGCAGGCCTCGGCTACGGCCTTAAATCAGGTGTCTATTTCGCCGGTACAGGCCCGTCATACGAGACCCCTGCCGAGTACAAGTACTTCCGTCTCATCGGTGCCGATGCAGTGGGAATGTCTACAATTCCTGAGGTCATCGTAGCCCGCCACTCCGACATCCCGGTATTCGGTATGTCAGTGATCACTAACGAGGCTCACGACGACTATGCTGAGGATTACGTAAACGACGGTGACGACGTAGTCGTAGCCGCCGATGCTGCTGCTGACAAGATGACGGCCATCTTCACAAAACTGATTGAAACACTGTAGTTTATATCAAAATATACACAAAGAGGGGTAGCTGAAATCAGCTACCCCTCTTTGTGTAACCCCCAGATGTTAGTCTATATCGTTAGAAAACATCGTGCTCCAAGCATCAGAAGGCATGGTCCATGCTCCGCGAGGGGAGAGGCTTACCGAGCCGATTGCCGGACCGTCAGGCAGACATGAGCGCTTGAACTGCTGGTTGAAGAAGCGGCGTACGAAAGTCTTGAGCCACTTTATTATTGTCTCGTCATCATAGGCCCTGGCGAATGCCTTCTTTGCCAGGAAGAGAATTTTATCCGGTGCAAATCCGTTCCTCATGAAATTATAGATGAAGAAGTCGTGGAGCTCGTATGGTCCCACGAGGTCTTCCGTTACCTGAAGGATCTCGCCGGACTCTGTTCCAGGGAGAAGTTCTGGGCTGATAGGGGTGTCTACTATATCAAGGAGTATATCTTTAACGGCTGTGAACTTGTTTTCAGCCGCCCACTTCACGAGGCTGCGTACCAATGTCTTAGGCACTCCGGCATTGACTCCGTACATTGACATGTGGTCTCCGTTGTATGTCGCCCAGCCGAGAGCGAGCTCTGACAGGTCTCCTGTGCCGACCACAAGGCCGTTTGTCTGGTTCGCTATGTCCATCAGGATCTGGGTCCTTTCGCGTGCCTGAGAATTCTCATAGGTCGCATCATGCACTGATGCGTCATGTGAGATGTCCTTGAAATGCTGCGTACAGGCGTCTGCGATGCAGATTTCGCGTGAGGTGATGCCGAGTGCTTCCATCAGGAGTGTTGCGTTGTTCTTCGTACGGGATGTCGTTCCGAAACCAGGCATGGTGATGCCGACTATCCTGTCGTTGCTCCATCCGAGCTTCTCGAATGCCAGAGCTGCCACAAGCAGTGCAAGCGTGCTGTCGAGGCCTCCGGAAATGCCGAGCACAGCCGTCCTGCATCCGATATGGCTGAGTCTCTTCGCGAGGCCTGTAGACTGGATCTCGAGAATCTCCCTGCACCTTCTGTCCAGGTCGGCCTCCGGTGCAAACGGATGAGGCTCTACATGTCTATATAGGGCTTTTTCGAAATCGGTTTCCGGAGTTCTCTCAATCACGGCTATGTTGACCAGGTGGGCGCGTGGAGATGAGGTGAAAGTTTCTGACTTGATTCTGAGGTTCTCGATCCTTTCGACGTCGATGTCGGCTATGATAAGTGAGGAATCAAGCTGGAATCTTTCGTTCTCGGCAAGCTTGAGGCCATTCTCCCAGATTGAAGCTGAGCCGGCATATACGTTGTCGCATGTTGACTCGCCGAAGCCTGCAGACGCGTATACATATCCGCAGATTGTCTTTGCCGAATGAGCCTTGAGAAGGTCGTTCCTGTACTCGTTGCGCATGATCACTTCCTTGTCGGCGGAGAGGTTTACTATGATGTGTGCGCCAAGAAGTGCATGGTTGGATGAGGATGGGATAGGGGCCCATAAGTCTTCGCCCAGTTCTACTGCAAATTCAGCGTCTCCGATGCTGAAAAGCATGTCCGGTGACATGGTGCGAAGGTCTCCTGCGTACGGAATTACCTCTGATGGGGCGTTTCCGCCCGAGGTGAACCACTTGTTTTCTGCTGGAGTTACAAATACTTTAGGGACAATGCCTTTAACAATTCCGTTATTAATGATAACAGAAGTGTTATAGAGACAATTTGCATATTTTACAGGTGCTCCGACCACTATTGTGATGTCTTTTCCTCTGCTGAACTCTGCAATCTGCTTTACGCCTTCCTCAGCGGCTTTGATGAGCAGGCTGTTGCCGAAAAGATCGCCGCAAGTTGAGCCTGTAAGGGATAGTTCCGGGAATACGACAAGTGATACTTCCTTGTCTGCTGCTTCGCCCACGAGGCGGCAGATCTGCTCGACGTTGTAGGCAACGTCTGCAACTTTGACTACCGGTACAGCAGCGGCTGTACGAATGAATCCGTAGTTCTTCATATTCATGATAAAATTAAAGCATGGAGGGATGACCGTCCATGCCTTATGTCTTTATTAAAGTTCCTCGAAGTTTACGTCAGTGAATTTCTCGCCTGCGCCACCGTCCTTGAGGCACTGTGTCTTTATGTAGGCAATCACTTCCTCAAGACCTTCCGCGAATTTCTCGAAGTCCTCCTTGTAAAGGAAAATTTTGTGTTTGTCATAAGCGAAATGACCGTTTGAATCCACCCTGCGCTTGCTTTCCGTGATCGTCAGGTAATAATCTTTTCCCTTTGTCGCCTTGACGTCAAAGAAGTATGTACGCTTTCCTGCTCTTACTGGCTTAGAGTATACATCCTCGCCTGAGCGCTCCTGAGCATTTGCTCCATCGTAATCCTCACTATACATATCTTATCTTTTTAAGTAAATCTCTACAAAGTTAAGGATTTTTCTGAAAATCGATGTATATTTGCATTATAAAATTTGATTATTTATATGCTTAACAGAAGAATATTGCGAATAAAGGCCTTCAAGGTGCTCTACGCAAACATTTTGGCAGGTAATTCGTCGCTTGCGCAGGCTGAGACCCAGCTTGACCAGTCATGCGAGGCTACAAGGGACCTTTATTTATATATGTTGTCAGTTGTGCCGGCGCTGACACAGATCGCAAAAGACAGACTCGAGGCAGCAAAGACAAAGCTCAGGCCTACAGAGGAGGATCTCAATCCAAATACTAAGTTCGTGGACAACGCTCTTGCAAAACTTATAGCAGAGGACGTTGATCTTAATAAGCTTCTGGCAAAGAAGAAGTTCTCGTGGGCGCAGTATGACCTGATTCTCAAGAAGGTCATGACCTCAGTAGCTTCAAAGGAGTATTTCCAGAAGTATATGGAGTCGGACAAGGTGTCTCTCGCTGAGGACTGTAAGCTCTTTACAAAGATCTTCGAGGAAGAGTTTGTTGACCTTGAGGAGCTTGAGATGATGCTCGAAGAGAAGTCGCTCTATTGGAATGATGACCTGCCGTATGCCTTGACATGGTGCTGCCGTTCGTTTAAGGATTTCGCTGCGGGAAAGAGCTGGAGCATGCTTCCGCTATACCAGAGCGACATGCTTGATGGACCTGATGTGGAGAGCGACAACAGATTTGTGCATAAGCTTCTCCAGTCATCATATGCAGCATATGACAAATATGCTGCGATGGTAGCAGAGTCGGTTACTGGTTGGGAGAAGGAACGTCTCTTCTCGACTGACGTGGTACTTATCGCGATGGGATTAGCAGAGGCAGTTGCATTCCCTGAGATACCTGTAAAGGTAACTCTCAACGAGTATGTGGAGATTGCGAAGTTCTATGGTACTCCTAAGAGCCGTTCATTCGTGAATGGTCTTCTTGATAGACTGATCGTCAAGCTCACAGAGGAGGGAAAGATCGCAAAGACAGGAAAAGGTTTACAATAACATAAAACAATAAGAAATGAATACATTTACACTTTTACAGGCTGCTCAGTCAGCGCAGGGCGGTGGTTGGCAGATGTGGATCATGCTTCTGCTCATCTTCGTAGTGATGTGGGTCTTCATGATCCGTCCGCAGAGAAAGCAGCAGAAGGAACTCGAGAACTTCCGTAACTCTCTCAAGAAGGGTGACAAGGTCGTGACAATCGGCGGTATCTACGGAACTGTATGTGAGATCAAGGAGAATTCTGTGCTTATCGAGGTTGATAACAACGTCAAGATCCGCGTAAGCAAGCAGGCTCTTGTAAAGGATTTCACTGATCCTGCACAGCAGTAACAATAAGGCATTCTTTCGGAAGGATGAAGGATCTGTTCCACAGATTGCTGAAAGCATTGAATCTCAGCGGGAGAGATTGGGTTATACTGACCCTGTCTCTCCTCTTGGCATTCAGTGTGTGGATGATTCACAATCTTTCGCTCAAGTATAATGCCAATCTCAGCGCAAAGGTCATAGCGGTTTGCCGTCTGGACGGACATGAAAATGTATCCGCTACAAGTTCAGAAGCACTGGCCAGGGGAAGAGCTACGGGTTATAATATCATCGAATCATACATTAAGGCCAGAAGGCCTGTAAAGGTCGAATTCAACCCTTCTGTCATGCAGAGATATGATTCCGATCGATTTTTCGTTACAGGTGATAAGCTCATTGAATATTCCCATCTGATATTCGGAGAGGATATCACCATCGATCATTATATTTCTGATACTCTGTTTTTCCGTTTTCCGTCAGTGAATCATAAGAAGGTGCCGGTGGTGCCCGTTTCGATCCTGACTTATAAGGGACAGTATATGGCTAGAGGACCGCTGGAGGTAACTCCTGACTCGGTGGTAGTTGCAGGTGATCCATATCTTCTCGAACGCGTCAAGCAAGTGTATACAACTCCAATCAGACATCTTGACATATCGGAAAACATCAGCGGCCTTGTCGGAATCGAGTCTATCAAGGGCGTCGATGTCTATGCCAAGGAAGTATATTACTCGATGGACGTAGCGCGTTATGTTGAGTTTGTGAGTGAGGATCACGTGGAGTCGGTAAATGTTCCGGCAGACAAGTCTTTGATGATTTTCCCTTCGGTGGTGACACTTAAGATGCGGTGTGAATTCCCACTGCTGGACGAGAGTGAGCGCCATCAGACACTCTACGTTGACTATAATGACTTCAAGGAATCAGTTGGTGGAAACTGTCCTGTAAGGGTGAAGAATCTCCCGAAAGGAATTCTGTCTTACGATATTGAGCCTGTTTCCGTAAGGTGCGTGGAGGAGTCACGGTAATGAAGATTCTTGCAGTAACCGGCGGCATCGGCAGCGGCAAGTCCGAAGTCTGCCGCATTTTGGCTGAAAATGGCCTTACATTGCAGTATAATGCTGATTCTCGTGCCAAAGCGCTGTATGTAGAATGTCCAGGACTTCTGGAAGAAATTGAGAAAGAGCTGGGGGGGAGATTTACTGACGAAGACGGAAATTTTGTTCCATCTCGTCTTGCGGCTGTCATTTTTTCTGATGGCTCTGCTTTGAAAAAGGTGGAGGCGCTGCTTTTCCCAGAGATGATCAGGGACTTCCACAGGATGATGGCTGAAGCTGCACAGGACCAGATCGTGGTTTTCGAGTCAGCCACTTTCCTTGAAAAGAAGCAGTTTGACGGCTTTGCGGATATTGTTCTGCTGGTCGACGCTCCTTTTGATATGCGTCTTGAGCGTGCATGCAGAAGGGATGGCGCTTCAAAGGAGGCGATCATCGCAAGGATGAAAAACCAAAGGCTCATGAATGAGCTCTCAGAGGGTCTTGAGGACCCTCGAATAAACTATAGGGTGCTGAATGACGGCACCAGGCAGGAGCTTGAACGTAAGGTTCTGAGTGTCCTGTCCCAGATTAGAAACTATTAACGATTAACACATATTGAAATGAAGACTGATCTTACAAAGATTCTGGCAGTATCAGGCCAGAGCGGACTTTTCCTTTATATTTCAGCTACCAGAACAGGTGCTGTTGTCGAGGCTCTTGCTGACAAGAAGAGAAGCGCAGTAAGCGCTACAAGCAAGATCACATCACTTGCTGATATCTCTATCTATACTGATGATGAGGAGGTTAAGCTCCAGCAGGTGTTCCTTAACATGAAGGAGGTTCTCGGCGACAACGACGCTCCGTCAGCAAAGTCGCCAGCAGACGAGCTCAAGGCTCTCTTCGAGAAGGCGCTTCCAGCATACGACCGTGACCGTTTCTATGTATCTCACATGAAGAAGGTCGTTGAGTGGTATAACGCCCTCAAGAACTATGCTTCCCTCGATTTCGTAAATCCTGAGGAGGCTGAGGAAGAGGCTGCTGAGTAATCATGAAGAAGCTTCAGACAGTCACCTTGGGTTGCTCGAAGAACAAGGTCGACACAGAGCATATCCTTTCCCAGGTGGAGGATCTTTATGAGATCGTTCCCGAGGGGGAGGATATTCCCGTTCACACCATCCTCCTGAACACTTGCGGCTTCATAGGAGATGCAAAGGAGGAGTCTATCCAGGCTGTTCTCGAAGCCGTTGAGAGAAAGAGAAATGGCGAAGCTGAAAAGGTAATCGTATTCGGCTGTCTTTCACAGAGATACATGTCGGAACTTCCAGCATTGATTCCGGAGGTGGACGCGTGGTTTGGAGCACGCGAATTTGATCCTGTCATCCGCGAGCTCGGTGCTGAACCGTCTGCTGAAAAAGCTGCTGACAGATATCTGACTACGCCTTCTCATTATGCGTATCTGAAGATATCCGAAGGTTGCGACCGCAGGTGCTCGTACTGCGCCATTCCGTTCATCCGCGGACAGCATAAGTCCGTGCCGATGGAGGACCTCGTGGAAGAGGCGACAAGGCTTGCTGCCAAGGGTGTTCGTGAGCTTATCATCATAGCTCAGGACACGACATATTACGGTCTTGACCTGTATCGTCGCAGGGCGCTTGCTGAACTTCTCCAGAAACTGTCTGAGGTGGATGGTATCGAATGGATCCGTATACATTATTCATACCCTGCGTCATTCCCAGAGGATGTCCTTGACCAGATGGCGGATAATCCAAAGGTGTGCAGATATATGGATATCCCGCTCCAGCACATTTCCGACAAGGTTCTTGACAACATGCACAGACATGTTGACGGTGCATGGACCAGAGAGCTTATCCGTAAGATGCGCGAGAGGGTTCCTGGTGTAGTGCTCAGGACGACCATGATCGTCGGACATCCAGGAGAGGGCAAGAGGGATTTCCAGGAACTCCTTGATTTTGCGAAGGAGGCTCGTTTCGAGCGACTTGGAGCATTCATGTACTCCGAGGAGGAAGGAACTTACGGAGCTGAAAACTTCAAGGACAGCATCACCCAAAAGGTGAAGCAGGAGCGTCTGGATGCCCTTATGACCCTACAGAGCGAGATCTCACTGGCATTCAACAACTCACGCGTCGGTTCTGAGATCGACGTTATCGTGGATGATTTCGTGGACGGCGTGTATGTATGCCGCAGTGAGTTCGAGAGTCCTGAGGTGGATGGCGAGATTCTTGTAAGACACGACTCTTCGGTCATGGGCGATCTGGATCCATATTCTCTCATAGGAGAGTTCATCAAGGTCCGCGTCATCGGAGCAGATGAGTATGACCTTATTGCAGAACCGATTGAAGTCTGATTATGAGACGTTTCCTTATACCTTTACTTTCTGTTGTCTTGATGGCGGTCTCTTGCGGCCCGTCAAGGCACGCTATTCATCTCGAGATGCGTTATCCTTCAAAGTCAGGACTTGATCTGGCCGGCAAGGTCATTTCAGTGGTCTATCTGGAGAATGATGACGAGCAGGGCAACAAGTTCAATGAGAGCATGGCTGATGCCTTTGCTTATAATCTGGAAAAGGATTATGGCACGGGTGAGGGAAGTATTGGAATATACCGTATGCGCAGTGAAGAAGGCGTAGAGTACTCTGACCGTGAGCATATGCTGGATCTTCTGGTTGATACGGATGCAGATGTGGTGTTCCTCTTTGATACATTGAAGTTTGGCTCAGTCCTTAGTGACGGCAGTACTCAATTCACCATGTCTCTGCATTGTTTCGACGGCATGGATAAGGATGATCAGGTGCATACCTACAAAGGTAGCAGTGCAGCAGTTCTTTCAGAGGGAGGCAGCAAGTCGGGAACGACGGTCTCATCTACATTCAAGTCACAGTGGAAGAATGAGCAGTATAGTCTGGTGTACTTTGATAACGAGAAGTGGTACAAGGCTTTAGACAGGGCTGAGGCTTATGACTGGAAAGGCGCGATGGATATGTGGATGGCGCTGTTGTCGACAAATGACCTGCTTCGCCGCTCATGCGCCGCATACAATATAGCTACAGCGTGCTACATGCTTGGTGAATACGATCTTGCCCTGGAATGGCTTGACCTGTCCGATAAGGACAACAAGCTGCCGTATTCAGACGGATTACGAAAGAGGATAACAGAAAGAAGAGCGCTCTAATTAACGCTCTTCTTTCTGTTTTGTCTTCTGGCATTTCTCTTTTCCTGGCGCTTGGCAACTCTGGCTCGTCTATTGGCCAGCATTTCTTCCAAAGCGTCACCCATATTCTCTACAAACAGCGGGAACCTTTCCTTTATCTGATTCAGTTTCTCTTTAAGGAATGAGTCCACGTGACGGGAAATCTTTGATTCGTATATCTCATCAAATGAAATCAGGATGCATGTTTCCTCGGCTTCGCTGAACTCATGGTTGATTCCTCCTCCGAACATCTTCATCGTAGGGGAGAGGCTCATGTAAGCATTTACCAGCGGTGGAATGTTCACTCCATGTTTTCTCACCTCAGCGTTCAGGAGCTTGTAGTCTTCCTTGAATTCCTTTTCTGTCAGGACGCTTTCCATGTATGATACCGGAGTCTCGATCACGAGCGGCTCCATAGGGACTACCAGCTTCTCCTTATCCTCGAAATGCTTGAAGAGGAAGTACTGGATCAGGTCGCGTGCCTCACGGTTATATTCCGGATACATGGTCATCTTTCCGAAGAAATACTTCATGTTCGGCCTCTGGATTGCAAGAGCTCCGAGTCCGTCCCATAGGTTATCAAGAGCGAAAATAGCCTTTGCACCAGCCTTACTACTCTGGTAATCAGGAGATACGAAGCTTCTGCCCAGTTCGATTGTATATGGGAGATATTCCTTTATGAACTTTTCAGAAAAGTGGAACATGTGTGACGTCGCCAGATGTGGTTGACCGTTCTCGTTCAACTTTATGTCTCCTCCAAGAATGAATCTATATCCTCCGAGAATACGTTCTGCATCAGGATCCCATACTATCAGCTGCTGGTATGGATTCTCCATGGTGTCGAACTCATCGATGTCCACAGCAAGTCCACTGCCACCTCCGGAGTCGCGGAAAGCCTCTTCGCGCAGGCGTCCGATCTCCAACATGGTGTTAGGAGAATCAAAATGGTTTACAACGTAGATTTCATTGCTACCTTTGTTGGTGTCCCTCAGTTTTTTCGCGGGGGTCAGTTCGGCCTTTATCAGATCCAAGCTGACAGGTGGCATAATAGGTTCCATAGGTTCGTTTTGCGGTTACTCTCCTTTCTTGACTGGGTCGCAGGTCAGTCCGACTCCGAGCTTCTTGAAGATCTTTCTGTCCACTTCGCTGAGCATGACGGTAGAGTGTACCTGGCAGCCATCGAATTTAGGGAGCTGTTCAAGAGCCTTGCGGCAGTTCTCATCCTTAATGCTGAGCATTGATAGAGCAACAAGGACTTCATCTGTATGAAGTCTTGGGTTGTGGCCATGCAGATAGTCTACCTTTGTTTTCTGGATAGGCTCGATCATCTCCTCAGGAATAAGCTTCACGTCGTGAGGTATGCCGGCCATATGCTTTGCCGCATTGAGTATGAGGGCGGCACTTGGGCCAAGCAGTGAGCTTGTCTGGGATGTGATGATCGTTCCGTCCTGGAGCTCGATTGCAGCGGTGTGCACTCCATAGATGTCTTTTCTCTGATGAGCTGCTACAGTTGTCCTTCTGTATTCAGTCGTAAGCTTTGCCTGTTTGAGGATAAGCGAGATCTTGTTGACCTCGTGCTCGTTGTCGCCTCTCTCAGCGAGGTTACAGAGAGCATAGTAATATCTTCTGATGATTTCCTCACGCGCAGCGTTGCAGCATACATCCTCATCGCTCATGCAGAATCCGAGCATGTTGACACCCATGTCAGTAGGGGACTTGTATGGGCTCTCACCGTAGATTCCCTCGAAGAGTGCGTTGAGCACAGGGAAGATTTCGATGTCCCTGTTGTAGCTTGCTGCGATTTCGTTGTATGCCTCGAAGTGGAACGGGTCGATCATGTTGACGTCGTTCAAGTCAGCTGTCGCTGCTTCGTATGCTATGTTCACAGGGTGCTTGAGAGGGAGGTTCCATACCGGGAAGGTCTCGAACTTTGCATATCCGGCCTTGATTCCACGCTTGTTCTCGTGGTAGAGCTGGCTGAGGCAGACAGCCATCTTTCCGCTGCCCGGACCTGGGGCTGTCACCACGACAAGAGGCCTGCTGGTCTCTACATAGTCGTTCTTTCCGAATCCCTCGTCAGAGTCGATCAGGGCCACGTTGTTAGGGTAACCCTCGATGGTATAATGGTAGTATACCTTGATTCCAAGGCGCTCGAGGCGCTTGCGGTAAGCGTCTGCACTTGACTGACCGTTGTAGTGGGTCATCACGACGCTGCTTACGTAGAAGCCGACGTTCTCGAACTCGCCGCGGAGACGGAGCACGTCCTCGTCGTATGTGATTCCGAGGTCACCGCGTACCTTGTTCTTCTCTATGTCCTTGGAACTGATTACTATAATGATCTCAGCCTCGTCCTTGAGCTGCTTGAGCATGTCAAGCTTGCTGTCAGGCTTGAAGCCCGGCAGCACACGGCTGGCATGGTTGTCATCGAATAATTTACCTCCGAACTCGAGGTAAAGCTTGTCTCCGAACTGAGCAATGCGTTTCTTGATCTGCTCAGACTGTATCTTAAGATACTTATTATTGTCAAATCCCGTTTTCATATGGGATACAAAGATAACCAATCTTGGGTTAGTCTGCAAGATAAAATTTTAAAAAATGAGGGTTGTCTTATAGTCTGACACCGACTCCGAACATGAGGTTGTGGGCGTAGTTTACAGTCCCCAATCTGTAACCCATTGTAAGAAAGAGCTTATGCGAAACGAAGGCCTTGAGATTGTACGTCGTGTAGAAGCCTTTAAGGTCATTTGTTCTGGTCAGAACGTTGTATCCCGCTCCAAGGTTTATGGAGAAATATGCCATTGTAAGTTCAGCTTTCGCTGATAGTCCCAATGCTGTCTGGTGGGAGAGCGGGGGAGTTGCAGTCTCTTTGTTCAGGTCTGTACTTCTGTCCAGCATTATGTCTAGTCCTGGTCCTATACAGAAGTACCTGTTCAGTCTGTATAAAGGGTTGAAGGTCAGACCAGCAACTGCGTAGTGTTCATTGATGATCTGCAGTTTGTGTTCGTGGATGTACCTGTCAGCTCGCCATGCACCATAGATGAACAGGTCATATGACATCCTCTCAGCAGCCCTCTGCTTCTGCAGTTCTGGTTCTCCCTGAATCAGTAGTCTTCCCGGAGCCTTTTCCGTCATATGCTTGGCCCGTTGCCCTTTCCATGTCACACCTAGCCTCAGGCCAAAAGTGTTTGCTCCACCGTTAGGGAATGTGGTGTCGCCGTTTGAGAAGTGAGTGTATTCGGGGCCGAAGGACAGGTCACACATCGTGCTGGCATGCCATGTGAACGGCAGACCGACATTGATGTAGATGTTCCATCTCGAGCCAACTACTTCATTGACCTTCCATCCGTATGACGCTCCGAGGTTCCATTCATAGTCCAATGACAGTTTCCTTCCAAGGTCTGCGATCCGGCTTCCCTGGAACAGATACATGATGATAGGTGTGCCTGTGAGATCGTGATTGAAGAATGAGTGTATTGCGACTCCAACTCCTTGATATGCAGTAGGGTATAACTGACCAAGTTTGCTTTCTGGACTGAGGCTGAAACTGTATTTCATATGCACGGATGCAGCATACGGCACAGCCTTGCCCATGTCGTTGTAGCCCCTGTAGAATCCATGAGTTGGCATGTTCAGCACAGGCCGCACCTCCGCCGTCACCCTGTGGGTCACATTGTGCTCCATGGCATTCGCAGCCGCAGAACAAAGGATCATCAATCCGATGAAATATGTCGCAATAGCCTTATACATCCTTGCAAAGATAGCAATTCTATGCTTTGCAGTGGAAATAAAAGAGAGTAATAGCCGTGTGGCCATCACTCTCTTTAGAAAAATAGGCAGAACCGTAAGCCGGTTTCTGTTTTAATCTGTCATTTATCTTCTCGATCTACCCCCCGGAAAAGAGCGGGCAGCCCTCTTGTCCTTGCGGACGTTCCGGTATACATGATCTTTCTGGTCCTGGTGCCGTCACCGCCATATGTCGCCATACGACGTCGTGAGCTCTTACCTCGCGGTTTCACCCTTACCCTTGCGGGCGGTTTGTTTTCTGTTACGGCATTCATAAAATTACTCCCATCTGTGCTTTCCACAGCAGGTCGCCCTTTCCAGTCCGGACTTTCCTCTGATGCCGGCATCAGAGGAAATGTTAACCCCCAGTCACTTCGTGACAGCCCCGAGGGGCATGCGGTCTTCACTATGTTCAGACCGGCGACCTGACGGTCGCGTCGGCAAAGCCGACTTAGAGGAGATAACAATCCTAGATACCGTGGCATCAGCGACAGAAGCGTTCTACCTATATTTTTTCAAAATATATTATCTAACCCCCGATATGCTATCGCATATCACCCCTAGGGGTATTTCGGCCCTACCCGGGCCGGTCGTAATATTGTGGGCAATATTACTCCTTGTAACCTAACTGGCGCTCGATAGCGTCGTTTTCCTTGTTCAGGCGCTCGACTTCCTTGCGGAGGGCCGGCGTTATGTCTTCGCAATGCTTGTGGCACTGCATTGATTTCGAGTACATGCGGCCTATGCAGAAGTTGCTGTGGGTGCAGCCGCTGCAATGGTTCTCGTCTGCCTGCATCTTGTTGACGAAGTCTGTGTCCTCGAGTACGGCACGTCCCATCTGGATCATAGGGAAGCCTTTCTCAATAGCTTCGTCAGCACTCTTGCGATCTGTGACTCCACCGACATAAGTGAACGGGAAGTCAGGCATCGCCTCGCGGAACTTCAGCGCATCCTCCATGAAGAAGAGCTTCTTGAACGGTACGCTTGGGGCAACGAGCTTGCCTGCAAGACTGACTCCGAGCTTCAGCCACCATTTGCTCCATGGGAAGTAGTGAACGATGGTCTTCACCGGGAACTGTCCGCGCATCACGTACTGCGGGTGACGGCTTACGAAGCCTCCTGACAATACTATGGACTCGATTCCGAGGTTGCGGAGTTCCTTTGCCACCTCTATTAGCTCGTCAGTTTCCTGACCGCCCTTGAATCCGTCGCGCGTATTCAGCTTTGCGAACAGTGCAACCTTGCCTTTTCCTGCCGCTACGGCCTTGCTCACGCACATCCTCATGAACCTCATCCTGTTTTCCAGACTGCCTCCGAACTCGTCGCGTCTCTTGTTTGTGTACGGCGAGAGGAACTGCGAGATGAGGTATCCGTGTCCTGCATGTATCTCGATTGCGTCAAAACCTGCCTCTATCGCGAGCTCCACAGCCTTTCCGTATGCGTCGGCAACCTCATTGATCTGCTCCATGTTCATCTTCTGGACGAATGTAGGGGAGTAGAGGTTGAAGCCGCGGCTTGCGCCGTAAGGCATGCAGCCGCAGATCGATCGGTGGGACATGTTGCCGCAGTGGCCCAGCTGGATGGACGCCTTTGCGCCTTCTGCGTGGATCGCGTCAGTGAGCTTCTTGAGCTCGGGGACGATCTCCTCACGCATCCAGAGCTGATTCTCGAACGAGAGTCCGCTCTGGCACACGGCCGCGTATGCTACGGTTGTCATTCCGATACCGCCGCGAGCCACTGCCGTGTGGTAGTCGAAAAGCTCCTGCGAAGGTCTCTGTCCGGGACACATCGCTTCGAAGGCCGCAGATCTTACGGTCCTGTTCCTCAGCTCTATCGGGCCGATCTTGTATGGTGTAAACAATTCGCTCATATCTGTTTCCGTCATTGCCGACCTGATCGGCAATTTTTACCAGATGAAAGGTATAATATGCTTTTTGTTCAGCTTACGGTATTCGTCTCCAAACTCCTTCTCGTACTTCTCTGTCAGCGACTTCGCGCGCGGACCGAGGTTGGCGAATGTCCATACGGCGAAGAGAAGACCCGCAGGGGACCATGTCAGGATAGCGTATCCGATCCACTCTGTCAGCTCTCCGAAGTAGTTTGCTGATGTTACATATTTATAAAATCCCTTGCGGGGTATATAATGCTTTGTGTCGCCTGGCTTGCGCAGGTTGCGGATCACGTGGTCCGAATGCAGGTTGATCGCCATTCCTGCAAGGAAGATGATGGTTCCGATGATGAACTGCGGGCTGTAGAGCCATGCTGCCGAGTACATCCCTGCCGGAGCTTCGCCGTATAGCCAGCCTCCGATAAGATATGCATTCAATGTGTTGAACACCAGTCCCATGAGCATGATCGCAATCGGCATTGTGCTCTTTCCTCTCATCATCAGAGGGAAGATGAATGACCTCTGGAAGTAGTGCAGCAGGTAGAATCCCGCCATGATGTAGAGGACTGCCTTTGAGTTTCCTGTGTCGACTCCCGATAAGGCAAACCTGATGGTGTAGTATAGCAGGAAGATGAACGCCGGAGCCTCCATCAGCACCCACGCCACCTTATTGCTTATCTTCGGACCCCAATTGGAGGCCGACAGGTAGCCGTATCCTGCCTTGAAGAAGAACAGGGCAATGAAGACTATCACCGCCATCACCGCCATGCTCGCCATTATGATATAATATGTATTCATATTATCGTTTCTACACTATATCCCGCAAAGGTAATCAAATTTTCTCAATTTGAATTTTTTGTATACTTTTGTCGGAGTTTTAGAGAATTATAGGACAATTATGAGGTTAATGCTTTCAATAATAGCGTCGCTTATGCTTCTTTCCTGCGGTCCTGCAGGACTCAAGGAGTATAAGGTGGAGGTCGTTGCCGAGTATCCTCATGATGTCGAGTCCTATACCCAGGGACTTTTCTTCCAGGACGGCCAGATGTACGAGAGCACAGGCCTCCACGGAAAGTCCACTTTCCGTAAGGTGGATCTTGCCACAGGCGAGGCACTCGAGAAGATAAAGTTCGACGAGAAGTACTTCATAGAGGGATCCGTGATGTTCAAGGATAACCTTTATGTGCTTACATGGGAGACCAGAGCGGCATTCGTGTATGATGCCAAGACATTGGAATTCAAGACTTCATGGAAGTATCCTCGTGAGGGATGGGGCATAACCACTGACGGAAAGCAGCTTATCGCCTCTGACGGATCGTCGATGCTCTATTTCATGGACGAGAACTTCAAGGTGGAGCGTAAGGTGATGGTCAAGCTTGAGGACAGGCCCGTAAGATGGCTCAATGAACTCGAATACATCGACGGAAAGATATGGGCGAATGTCTATACTACCGACGAAATAGTCATAATCAATCCAAAGGATGGACGCGTAGAAGGGGTAATCAACTGCCGCGGACTCCTTCCGGACAGACTCCGCTCGGTCGGAACCGATGTCCTTAACGGAATCGCTTATGACTCCAAGACCGGAAAGATCTATCTGACCGGCAAGAACTGGCCTAAGCTTTACGAAGTGAAGCTGATTGAAAAATAAACGAGTTCGCGTAATCTGCTGAATGTCAGATTGTTGTGTTTATGTCCTGCATGGCGAGGAAGGCAGGATATTTGTCTAACTAACTGGTTGACAGCACGTTGCGTGGAACGGAAATATACTTGCAGGGGTGCCACGGGAGACCGAGGCTGAGATCATACCCATGAACCTGATCCGGATAATGCCGGCGTAGGGACGCTAATCTCAAATGTACATTCGCGTGTACATGCCCCTTGCATAAATGTGCATACATTATGCGAGGTTTTTTGTTTTTTGCAGCGCTATGTTCGCTGATCCCTTTTTCCGCACAAGGTGTGGAGAAAGAAGCGGCCTTTCCAGATGA
>JAGBSL010000059.1 GCA_017631875.1 Bacteroidales bacterium
ATGCAGGGCATTGAGAGACAGGTTTATCTTTCCGTTCCAGTTCCTTGAGTATGAAATCGAAGACGATATCTGGTTCTGGAGCGCTTCGGTCACCGATGTCGAATTATATCGGCCGTTCGAAGGGCTGGAGAAGTTTACGGACGCCGTGAAGCTGGTTCCCGGACGCGCCTTGGCATCCTGCGAATGCGACCACTTCACACCGAAGTTTCTCAGCTGTTGGAAGTCAGAGCTTCCTTTCTCACCGATCTGGTCATTGGAGTATGTTAGAGAGAAGCTACCGTTGCATTTATAATTCACCTTGTATCGTGAATTGAGGTCGATCGCCCATGATCCCAAAGTGTAAATGTCACCTGTGAGCGCAATGTCGAAATAGTCTCCGATCACGAAATACAGGCCGGCATCCCTCATGTAGAAGCCTCGCTTGGTCTCTTCACCGAAGGTAGGGAAGAGGATACCTGTAGCTCTGTCTGGACGCTTTGGAATGAATCCGAAAGGAAGTCCTATCGGAAGCGGAACGTCGGCAATTACGGGGTACGCAGGACCGAAAACCGTCTTCTGTGAGGGCTGCGTCATCACTTTTGCTGCCGTCAGGTGCAGATAGTAATGTGGTTCATCGCAGTCGCAGACCGTATATTTTCCGTGAGTCATGTTGATCGAGCGGTCAGGCATCATCTTGATGTTCTTTCCATGAAGGATACCATCCTGCTCCTGTGTCACCATGTTTGTGATCCTTGCCTTCTGGGTCTCGAAATTATAGCGGACCTCCTCCATGGTATATGTCTTCTGTCCCTGCTCCATGACAGGCATGCCTTTGATGACACCGGTCGTGTCCTTGGTTCCGCGCGCATAAAGGGTGGCGGTCTTGAGGTCGTACTCCATGTAATCTGCGGTGAGCTTCATGTTTCCGTATGTCACACTGACATCGCCATAGTAGTAGATCATCTGCTTTCCATCACTGAAGTCCTCGATGATCGAGTCTTTAGCTACCGTGAACGCTGGGGCTTCAAGGGAACTTTTATGAAGCATCTGAAGGGAATCAGCTGCTTTGATCGAATCGGTCCTATGGATGGAGTCACGTACATGTCTCAAGGAATCTGATATGACAGGTGCGGCGGCAGAGTCAAGCGCGACTTCCTGGATTTCCCGGGATCTGCGCAGGCGTCTGTCGCGGCCTATTTCCTGTGACGAAAGAGTGAAGGAACTCAGCATGAGCAGCACGAATGCTGCAAGTCCGAATCTTTCCAACCACTTTCTCATTATACCTTTATTATATAGTGACACTCGTTTCTAAGTTTTTTTGCTATTTTTGCAAACTGCAAATTTAGAATATATTTTCAATTAATACAAAAATGAGTATGCTGATGCCCTTTAAATCGAAAATTGTCTTTATGATTCTTGTCGCTGTACTATGGGGCAGCAGCCTTGACGCTTATGCGCAGCAGTCGCCAGGCGCGGGGCTAGGCCTCAAGACCGTGGTCATCGATCCCGGACATGGCGGTAAAGACCCGGGGGCGCTAGGTCAGAGCTCGACAGCTCATGAGAAGCACATAGTGCTCAGCATATCGAAACTTTTGGGCGAGAAGATCAAAGCGGCATATCCTGACGTAAAAGTAATATATACTCGTTCCACGGATAAGTTCATCGGTCTGCATGACAGAGCCATGGTGGCCAGAAATAATAATGCCGACCTTTTCATATCTATACACTGCAATAGTAGCGCGAGCAAGTCCGCGTACGGAAGTTCGGTGCACATCTTGGGACAGAGGTCTGATCGTGTGAGCAATACGACAGACTATTTTGAGCGTAATATGTCAGTTGCACAGCGTGAAAATGAGGTAATTGTGATGGAGGAAGGCTATGAGACAAGGTATACTCATTTTGATCCCAATACTCCTGAGGCGTATATCGGGTATGCCCTTCAGTGGAAAGCCCATTATGAGAGCAGTCTTCTTTTCGCTTCTGAAGTGGTTGACAATCTTATGGTGAAGCCGCTTCAGGCTCGTAAGATAGCCATCGACCAGGACATCTTCCAGGTCTTGGTTGAAGCTAACATGCCTGCCGTCCTTTTGGAACTGGCCTTTATCAGCAATCCGACCGAATATAAATATCTTGCGTCAAAATCCGGTCAGGAGGAGATTGCTGATCGCCTTTTCCAGGCCTTCAAGTCGTATAAGACCAAGTATGACATGTCATTGAATGTAGAGACTGCTCAAGTTCCTGTGGAAACTCCGCAGACGGACAAAGTTGTGGAAGAACCGACATCATTTTATGCGGTCCAGATCATGAGTGTGGCTAAAATTTTGCAGCCGGATGATCCTCAGTTCAAAGGTCTGAAGGCGGAACCATACAGACCGGAGGGTGCTTCTACATATAAATATATAGTAGGTAAATTCGAGACAAGGGAACAAGCGAATGCGGAATTGAAGAAGATTAAGGCAAAATTCCCTCAAGCATTTATCATTCACGTAGATAATAGATAGACAGAAATGAAATATTCAAAGGAATTCAAGATCGGCGTATTTGTCGTCGTGGTACTTACAGCTTCTTTTTTTGTGATCAACTATCTTCGCGGCAAGGATATATTCAATAAGGAAATCGAGATTGTATCCGAATACCCGGATGTAGCTGGACTGGTGGAATCTGCACCGGTATTTATAAAGGGTTTCAAAGCGGGTAAGGTAAGCGAGGTTTCGTATGATTCCGAAACGGAACTTTTCAAGGTTACTTGCTCAGTGAAGAAGGAGTTCCGTATTCCAGCCGACTCTAAGATGACCATTTATGCCGTGGATATAATGGGCGGAAAGGGTGTGAAGATCGATTTGGGTAACTCCGATGTTGCTGTGGAAGATGGGGGAGCACTAGCACCGGCTTTTGAAGCGGGACTTCTTGATGGTCTTGCTGCCGGCTTGGAACCGTTGATGGCTAAAGTCGGAAATACGCTTGACAGTTTGTCAGTGACCGTATCTGGAATCAATGCTATGCTATCGGAGTCTAACAGGAACTCGATTGCGAGAACCTTGGCGCACCTGGAAAAGACAATGCGTGACGTAAATGGAATAGCGGCTGCCGTTAATGGCAGGTCTGATGAAATATCGGCCTTTATCGTCAATCTCGAAAACATTTCACTCAAGCTTGGCTCGATGATGGAAAAGGCGGATACTCTTGTAGGAGAAGCTGGAGAAGTTGTGGCGACTCTCAACGAATCTGATATCGAAGCGTTGGTTTCTTCTTTCCAAACCCTTCTCCAGAACATAAACGATCCTGACGGTACTGTAGGAAAACTTCTAGTTGATGGTTCTGTATATGATTCTGTTGACGAACTTTTGAGAGATGTTGATTCTCTAGTCAAGAAAATACAGGAAAATCCTAAGAAATATCTCAAGATATCTGTATTCTAAAGCGTTACAAACAGGGTTATTAACAATTTGTCCATTTAGAAAAATTATAAATTGATAACCGAGTAAAATACAATTATTTACAGGATTTTGGTAAATATAAGTGATTGATAGATAAGTATTTATATTTGTGGTTAGGCTTGTGTGAATTTCTTTTGCCCTGTCAAACAAAATTAAAAAACAAGAGAAAAAAATATTTTTTATAACTTTTTTTTCCTCATCTTTGTATCCGAATTCAAGAATACCCCCTGAAACTTAATTTCTAACGGATACATGACAAGCGAAAGACACATAGCTGTATGGAACAACTGCCTGAACTTTATCAGGGAGAACATCGATCCTAAGCAGTTCGCTACCTGGTTCAGGCCGATAAAGCCTGTATCCCTTGAGGATGCGACCCTGCTTGTCGAGGTTCCGTCAGAGTTCTTCCGCGAGTATATTGAAGACGTATACCTTAATATATTAAAGGCGGCTCTTAAGAAGGAACTTGGCGTCGGCGCAAAGCTTCGTTATGTCACTACGCCGGTACAGAGAGCTCAGTCTCTTAATTATCCTGCCGCCCACGGCAATACTCCTGTAAACAAGACAATTTCAGTAGAGACATATTCCAAGAGCGGTAACCCTGGTCCTTTTGTGTTCCCGGGAATGCAGAGAATCCAGGTAAACCCACAGCTCAACCCAGTATATTGTTTTGAGAACCTAGTAGTAGGTGAGTGCAACAGGATGGGTTTCACAGCTGGTGAGAGTATTTCTGCCGCTCCAGGCAAGACACCTTTCAACCCTCTCTTCCTTTTCGGAGGTCCAGGACTCGGAAAGACCCATCTTGCTCAGGCGATCGGTATCGCAATCAAGAAGAAATATCCGGAACTAGTAGTTCTGTATGTTCCTGCAAGCCGTTTCAAGACTCAGTTCATGGATGCGGTGAACGTAAAGAACAAGTTCACAGACTTCATAGCATTCTACCAGAAGATGGATGTGCTGATCATGGACGATATCCAGGATCTTAACGGACCGGGAACGCAGAACGCCTTCTTCTCGATCTTCAACCACCTCCACCAGTCAGGAAAGCAGCTGATCTTTACATCAGATCGCGCTCCGGCAGATCTTGAGCATTTCGAGGCGCGACTTCTCTCAAGACTTAAGTGGGGACTGTCTGTGGAGCTTCAGAAGCCTGATTATGCGACAAGACTCGCTATGCTTCGCGCGAGAGCCGACAGAGAGGGTATCCAGCTTAAGGAAGATGTCCTTGAATTCCTTGCACAGAGAATCAAGTCTAACTTCAGAGAGCTTGAGGGTGCGCTGATCTCACTTCTTGCAAATGCAACACTTGCACACAAGGAGATTACGGTGAAGCTTGCAGAGTCGATCACTGAAAAGATCGTCGGTGAGGAGCAGAACGATGTGACCATCGACAAAGTTCAGAGAGTTGTCTGCGAATACTTCAAGATCACACGCGACGAACTTCTTTCAAAGACACGCAAGCGCCAGATCGTTCAGGCAAGACAGATCGCGATGTACATGTCTAGAATGCTGATCACAAACTGCTCGCTTTCGACAATCGGAGCGGAGATCGGAGGTAAGGACCACGCAACAGTGCTTCACGCATGCACAACAGTGACTGACCTTATGTCGACAGACAAGACATTCAAGCAATATGTAACAGATATCGAGAAACTCGTGATGGTTAAGAGCTAGTTTGGATAGCTGATAATTTAAAAGCCAATTCGTCAGAATTGGCTTTTTTGTATTAAATTTGCTCCACCGAACAAATTTAATACTAGAAAATATATTATATGAACTCAGAAAAAGTCCTTTCCTACTTCAAGGAGATAACCAAGATCCCAAGAGAGTCTGGTCACGAAGAGCACATCATCGCTTACCTGCAGAAGTTTGCAGCTGAAAACAATCTTGAATGCAAGACCGACGAGGCCGGTAACGTGCTGATCGTAAAGGAGGCAGCTCCGGGATATGAGAATGTCCCTGTAATCGTTCTCCAGAGCCACACTGACATGGTATGTGAGAAGAATGAGGGAGTCGAGCATGATTTTGCAAAGGATCCTATCAAATATATCATTAAGGATGGTTGGATGATTGCCCCTGACACGACTCTCGGTGCAGACTGCGGAATCGGTGTGGCTGCTCAGATGGCGATGCTCGTTACCGACATTCCATGCGGAAAGATCGAGTGCCTCTTCACAACTGCAGAGGAGACAGGACTTGACGGTGCTATGGCGCTTCAGCCAGGATTCTTCACAGGAAAAGTACTCCTTAACCTTGACTCTGAGGACGAGGGTGAGATCTTCGTAGGATGCGCTGGTGGCCTTGACACTACTGCTGAGTTCCATTATACTACAGTTGACGTACAGGAAGGCTTTGAGTTTGAAGAAGTTTTCGTAAAGGACGCGATGGGTGGTCACAGCGGCGACGACATCAACAAGGGTCGCGCAAACTCTGTCCAGCTTCTCGGACGCTTCCTTTATAGTTGTCTTGACCTTGACTGGCAGCTCGTTACAATCGACGGCGGTAACAAGAGAAATGCGATCGCGCGTGAGGCAAAGGCAGTAATTGCTGCTGAGCCGGACACTTTGGATATCATCAATGAGCGTCTTGAGGCTTATGCTGCAGAAGTCGCTGAAGAGTATGGCGCAATAGAGACTGAACTTAAGCTCGGATTTGAGGACGTCGAACTTCCAGAAGCTAAGGCAATCGATGAGATGACTTCATGGAACCTCATCACAGCGCTTTGTGCGGCTCCGCATGGAGTTCTTGCCATGAGCCAGGAGATCGAGAATTTCGTTGAGACATCTACCAATCTTGCATCGGTGAAGATGACCCAGCCGGGCGTTATCCGCATCGGCTCGAGCCAGCGCAGCTGCGTTACCGCGGCTCGCCGTGCAGCGGCTGCGAAGATGGAGGCATGCTTCGTGCTTGCAGGAGCTACTGTAACACACGAGGGTGAGTATCCAGGATGGGCTCCGGCTGCAGAATCGCCAGTTAGAGATGCATGTGTAGCTTCATACAGAAAGCTTTTTGGTGTGGATCCTAAGGTTAAGGCTATCCACGCAGGTCTTGAGTGCGGTCTCTTCACAGAGAAGTTCCCTGGCCTCGACATGGTATCATTCGGACCGACACTCAGGGGAGTGCATGCACCGGGCGAGCGTCTTGACCTTGCTTCGCTCGACAAGTTCGTCGACCTTCTCGTGGATGTTGTAACTAATTATAAATAAAGAATATGACACTTATAGCTCCGTCAATGCTTGCTGCTGACTTCCTTCACCTTGAGAAGGATGTACGTATGGTAAACGAGCATGCAGATCTCTTCCATCTTGATATTATGGACGGAACGTTTGTTCCTAACATTTCATACGGTTTTCCTGTAGTGGAGGCTATCGCTTCAATAGCC
>JAGBSL010000023.1 GCA_017631875.1 Bacteroidales bacterium
TGAAGGCGACAACTATCACCACTATTGTAAGCACGCACAGAAGGACGATCAGGCCCATCATGTTCCTCTGCCTGGTCATTACTTCAAGCTGAGCCTGCTCGATGATCGGAAGGATAGGATTGATGCTGAGCTTACGGTGGCGCGCATTATAGAAGTCCGCATCCTCCATGGCCGCATGGATGTAGGCATAGGCACGGTCATAATCCTTCACATCGCACAGCATCTCAGCCAGACGATACAGGGCCGTCGTCTCCTTTGTAGCGGAAACTATATCATTCACCGCCGCCCTTGCAAGATATACCATCGAACTGTCATTCTGTCCCAAGGCCTTATATGCTCCTCCTATGCTGGAATTGATTATGGCCTTGTCATGTTCGCCTACCTCATAGTCTGACAGGAGCTTATGATAGAGGCTCAGGCATTCGCGGTAATGCCAATGCTTGATTTCACGCTGAGCTTGGGCAAAGACATAGTCATAGCTGTCCTCCGGCACGATTGCCATCAATGAATCTGCATAGAGGGTGCCCTGACGGGTGTATTCATAACTCCAGCCCTCCGTGTTATTGAAATCAGAGGCGTCATAGCAAAGACGGTTATAGAGAGCGAAGTACTCTGTCTTGACTTCATTGGAAACCCCGCGGGCATCGATTCCCTTCATCTCATCGAAAGCCTCAAGGAACAAGCCCGAAGACAGATAACAGAAGACCAGTGCACATCGCGACTGTACGATCTTGTCCTTATCCCCCGATTTGAGAGCATGTTCCAAAGCACGGCCCGCATAGAAATAGGCAGAGTCATATTTAAAGGACTGATACTCCTCGAAAAGGCCGTAGTTAAGGTCGTACAGGCCCTTTGGGTCTGCATCATCGGCATTCTCAAGTTCCTGCTGCAGGGCCTTGATACGGGAATACTTCTCCACGATGTATGTTTCCCTGTTCTCAAGATGCCTGTCCAGGTCATTCAGCGCCGGAGACAGCAGGCTGAGGAGCATTATTACGAGTGTTCTCATAGGCAGTTTATGGTTATTATTGCTAGATATGCTCGACCTCAGGGTGGAGGTCAATGTCGAACTTTGCCTTTACTGAAGCGATGATGCGGCGCTCGAGGCCGATGATTTCCTCAGGGTATGCGTCACCGGTGTAGTTCACTATCACCAGCGGCTGCTTGTCATAGACTGCTGCGCCACCGCTGCGGCGGCCTTTCCAGCCGCACTGTTCTATCATCCATGCAGCCGGAACCTTCACCATACCGTCAGGCAGATCATAATGCGGCACCTTGTATTCTGCACCGAGTTCAGACTTGGCTGCTGCCTCGATACGGGCGAAATGTTCAGCTGTGATGACAGGATTCTTGAAGAAACTGCCTGCGCTTCCCATTACAGACGGCTCAGGAAGCTTTTCCTTGCGGATCTTGATTATCACCTTGCGGATCAGAGATGGTGTAAAGATTGCCACGTCGGGACTTTGTCCCTCCTCGCAATGACGTGCACTTGAAGCCATTACCGCATCACGAAGATGACCATAGCCAAGACGAGGCTGAGGGACACGTGATAAAGCAAAGACCACATGGGTCACGATATATCGTCCCTTTACCTCCGGATCCTTGAAGATGGAGTCACGATAACCATACTCACACTCCTCAACACCGAAGCTGACAAATTCCTCCTCAACGGTATCATAACAATACACTTTACGGATTACATCCTTGACCTCGACACCATACGCTCCGATATTCTGAACGGCGGAAGCGCCAACTTCACCAGGGATGTACGAAAGATTCTCCACTCCCCAGAGTCCTTCCTTCGCCGCCCATGCGCAGAAATCATCGAACACCACTCCTGCTCCTACTGACACTAATACGACAGAAGGTTCATGGGGGTGGTTTGAAAAACCGTGGCCGCCCACGGCCTCGTGAGTGGGAGGGGCCCATTCGTCAGAATGGGAGGGATTTAGTTTTTCAACACCACCCCCATGCACCTCCTCAAGGATCTCGATGAAGTTGATCTTCGAGTGAAGAATCGTACCCTTGAAGTCATCAGTGAACAAGAGATTGCTGCCACCTCCGATATGAAGCACCGGACGTGCTAATTCCTCGAACTCAATGTCAACAAGATCAGCCACCGAATCATATTCAATGAAGCAGCGCGCCTTAACCTTCATTCCGAAGGTGTTCATCTTTGTAAGGTCCTGATAATATGTGGTATTGATCATAGTCTATTTTACCCTTTGTCCATTATAATATGTATGGAAGGCATCCTGGGCATAACCTCCTTCAAGCACCTTGAATGAAGTTGTCTTGGCCCCTTTCACCTTCTTTCCCCTAAAGAACACGTCGTGCATATTCTTGGCATAACCGTCAGCAAGGACCTTGAAATCCAATGCAGAGGCATTGAATATCTTCCTTCCGCAATAAAATGCGTTGTATCTGTCTATGCCATAGCCACCACCAAGATCCTTGAAATAGAAATAATCCACTCCGAAGACCGGACGTCCGGCAAAGAGAACGGTCTTACCGGTGACCACATACGAGAAACCGTCAGGCTGGGCAGCCTGTCTTTCCTGTGCGAAAGCAGCCACAGCGCTCAGCATGAGCACCACTACCGCAATGATTCTTGACATGTTCTTCATAAAAGCATTGATTTATCGAACCTTCTTTCCAAGATAATATGTCTCCCAGGCATCCTTTGCGTAACCATTACCGAGAACCTGGAAGGTCGAAGCAGACGAACCGACAACCTCCTTTCCGCAATAATATGCGTCGAAAGCATCCTTAGCGTAACCGTCCGAAAGCACCTTGAATCCAGAAGTCGAAGCCTCGATCTCCTGGCCAAAGTAATACACATCAAAGGCATCCATTGCATAGCCATCAGCCAGGGCCTTGAATCGTGTAGGGTCATTTGAAATTTTCCTGCCACAATAATAAGCACGGCTGCTGTCCTTGGCATATCCCCAGCCCAGATCCTTGAAGGAATGTGCGGACGCATTGCTCACAAGAACGCCGTTATAATAAACCTTGTTACCAACGATCTCATATCCTCTTTCCGGCTGCATATGGCCCGGTCCGTGACCGCCATGATTATGACCATGGCCATGGTCGTAATCGGGAGCCTGTCCTCCATTCTGACTTGAACCGCCTCCAAAAAGGATCGAAAACAGATCATCCAATCCAAAGTCCTGTGATCCATGCTGAGGCGGAACGGGACCAGAAGGTGGAACGGAATACTTGAGTCTGAAAGTATAAGGATCGACCAAAGGCAGAATCTTTCCCTCGAACCACACGTACTCATCATCCTTGGCATAACCGTAACCCAAGTCCTGTATTGTACGGGGATCAGCCTCGTGCATTATAGTATTATTGTAATATACCTTGTCGCCCATAATCCTGTATGAGCCCTGCTGGGAAGGAGGAGCCGGACGAGAAGTCGGACTCTGTGCGAAAACAGCCACAGCACTCAGCAAGAGCACTGTGACTGCAATCATTCTTTTTATCTTATTCATAAGAAATTATCCTATTTCTGCACCGTTGCAGAGGGTTTCCTGCGGAGTGATGAAGCGCATCTTGCCATCGTTCTGGCGAGCCATGAGGATCATACCCTTCGACTCGATGCCGCGGATCTTGCGCGGAGCGAGGTTGGCAAGTATACAGATCTGCTTGCCTACCATCTCCTCTGGAGAATACTGCTCAGCGATACCTGACACGATAACTCTCTTATCAATACCTGTATCGATAGTCAGCTTGAGGAGCTTGTCAGTCTTAGGAACACGCTCTGCCTCAAGAACTGTAGCCGTACGGATATCCATCCTTCCGAAGTCATCGAATGTGCACTCCTCCTTCTGTGGAGTAACAACAGCCGCTTCAGCGGCCTTAGCCGCAGCTTCACGTTCAGCGCGGATAGCCTCGAGACGAGCGATCTGTGCATCTACGACCTCGTCCTCGATCTTGCCGAAGAGGAGAGTCGCCTGGTTGAGCTGGTGGCCTGCAGGAAGGAGCACGGCCTTGCCGAGGTCATCCCATGAGAGTGTGATAGATCCCTCGACTTCGCTCGGGATGACAGAAGTAGTATGAAGGGCAGCACCCTCGCCTGCTGTGTAGATATTCTCGCTGACAGCACCTTCCTCGCCTGCACGGTGGTCAGTACCTGCCGCGATTCCTACGTTGAGGATACCGCGGAGTTTCTCAGAAGAGAACGGAAGGAACGGCTCGAATGCGATAGCGAGCGAAGCGCAGATCTGGAGTGATACGTTAAGGATAGACGCTGTTCTGTCCATATCGGTCTTTGCAACCTTCCAAGGCTCTGTGTCAGTAAGGTACTTGTTACCGAGACGAGCGATGTTCATAGCCTCCTTGAGGGCCTCACGGAACTTGTATCCCTCGAGATACTTCTCCATAGCCTCGCGGAGCGGCTGGATCTGTGCCATAGTCTCAGCGTCGATTGCCTCAGGCTTGAGGTCTGCAGGGACCTTGCCATCGAAATATTTGTGGGTAAGGACTACGGCACGGTTCACGAAGTTGCCGAGGATGGCAACGAGCTCGCTGTTGTTGCGTGCCTGGAAGTCCTTCCATGAGAAGTCGTTATCCTTTGTCTCAGGAGCATTTGCAGTAAGCACATAACGGAGAACATCCTCCTGTCCAGGGAACTGCTCGAGATACTCGTGGAGCCATACAGCCCAGCCACGCGATGTCGAGATCTTGTCGCCCTCGAGATTAAGGAACTCGTTTGCAGGGACATTGTCCGGAAGGATATAGCTTCCGTCAGCCTTCAGCATCGACGGGAACACGATGCAGTGGAACACGATGTTGTCCTTTCCGATGAAGTGAACGAGCTTCGTATCCTCGCTCTTCCACCACTTCTCCCAAGACACAGGAAGGAGCTCCTGGGTATTGGAAATGTAGCCGATAGGTGCATCGAACCACACATAGAGAACCTTTCCGTCAGAACCCTCTACCGGAACAGGAACGCCCCAGTTGAGGTCACGGCTCACGGCACGCGGCTGAAGACCGCCGTCGATCCAGCTCTTGCACTGGCCGTACACGTTGCTTCTCCACTCCTTGTGTCCCTCGAGAATCCACTCTGAGAGCCACTTCTCATACTGATCGAGCGGAAGGTACCAGTGCTTGGTCTCCTTCTTCACGAGCTCGCCGCCGCTGAGAGCCGACTTAGGGTTGATGAGCTCATCCGGGCTGAGAGTTGCGCCGCACTTCTCGCACTGGTCGCCGTATGCACCCTCCGCACCGCACTTAGGGCATGTACCTGTGATGTAACGGTCCGCAAGGAATGTCTTTGTCTCCTCGTCGTAGTACTGCTCGCTCACCTTCTCGATGAACTTGCCCTCATCGTAGAGCTTGCGGAAGTAGTCCGCAGCGTTCTTGTGGTGTGTCTTCGATGATGTTCTCGAATATATGTCGAAGTTGATTCCAAGGCCTGTGAATGAATCCTTGATGATCTTGTGGTATCTGTCCACTATATCCTGAGGGGTGCAACCTTCCTTCTGCGCCTTGATTGTGATAGGCACTCCGTGCTCATCCGATCCGCAGACATAGAGGACGTCCTCGCCTCTCATTCTAAGGTACCTGACATAGATGTCCGCAGGTACATACACACCGGCAAGGTGGCCGATGTGGACCGGACCGTTGGCGTATGGAAGCGCACAGGTCACAAGGGTTCTGTTGAATTTCTTATTCATATCTGGTTTTATTTTAACATTTTCTTTTTTAGATCCCCGATCAGGCGGGAATGACGCTCAGACACGTCCGAGCTCATTGTTGATGGCCGTGCGGACCTTGTTCAGGGCGGTTATCTCCGCCAACAGAGCCATCTGCCTTTCCGGATCCTGAGTCTGTTGGACTTCTTCCATCTTATCCTTCACCTCCATCTCGACCCTTTTAGCCTGGTAGACCAGAAGGGACTTAGGCACGAACATCACCAGCCTCGTCGCTGCAGCCGTCATCGACTGAACATAGTTCTTCACCGTGATTTCATATTTTTCAATCAGGATGTCCTTTGCGACAGCGGCAACCTCTTCATCCATGCTGTTAAGCAGCCTCTGCTGGATCTGCTGCTGGGTCAGTCCTTCCTGATACATGGTAAAGTATAGCTCATATACCTTATAGTAAGAGCTGTTTCTGAAGTCCATCTCACCATCCGCCATAGTAGCATCAATAAAGTCGGCCACCGTCATCGGAGTCTCGGTATAATATTTTGATGCCGGTTCGAAAAGCAGTTCCGTACAACCATATTCCAGCACGAATGTAAGAAGCTCCTCCTCACATGCCGCCAGATACGGGCAGTCCTTCACGATAGGTCCAACCGGCAGTTCGGACACATATTCCTGCGGCACAGGCGGCATATCGTCCGGCACATACACATCGCCCTCCATTGGCGGAGGAGGCATGCCAGGATCATAACCCTGCTGCTGCGGAGCGGACGCCTGACGGGCCTTGGCAGCCTCACGCTCGCGCTGCTTCTTCTCAGCCTCGAGCATAGCGGTCCTGGTCTTGTTGATCCTATTGGAAAGTATGTGCTCGTCTATCTCGAACTTCGCCGCCGTAGTGCGTACATACACGCTTCTTGTAATTGCGTCGGGTATTAGCGCAACAGTGTCCGCAACCTCATTTATGAGCTTCGCACGCTTGATGGGGTCATTTCCGGCCTCACCCAGAAGCAGGTCGGTCTTGAATCCTATGAAGTCCTGCTCGTTCTGCGCAATATAATCATTCACCTGGTCAAGCGTATGCTTCTTAGCGAAGTCATCCGGATCCTGACCGTCTGGCAGAAGGACGATCTTCACGTTCATACCTTCCTTCAGCACCAGGTCTATTCCCCTGAGGGCAGCCTTGATGCCGGCACCGTCGCCGTCGTATATGATGGTCACGTTCTCGGTGAACTTCCTTATGAGCCTGATCTGCTCGACGGTCAGCGAAGTTCCGCTGGAAGCGACCACATTCGTGATGCCAAGCTGATGCATCGAGAGCACGTCCAGATATCCCTCGACGAGGATACACTTGTCCTGACGCGACATCTCGTTCTTGGAGAAATATATTCCGTATAGAGACTTGCTCTTGACGTAAATCTCAGTCTCCTTGGAGTTTACGTACTTCGGTATGTTCTTATCGCTCTTGAGCGTCCTGCCACCGAATGCAATGACACGGCCGCTGGTCGAGTGGATCGGAAACATGACACGGTCGTGGAACGTATCCACTATCCTTCCGTCGTCATACTGCTTGCACAGTCCAGTGTCAAGGAGGTACTCCTCCTTGTACCCAAGCGCACGCGCAGCATCCGCCAGGGCTGTACGCGACTGAGCCGGCGCCCATCCAAGGCCATATTTGGCAATAGTCTCATCAGTCAGTCCACGGCTGCGGAAATACTGATATCCGATAACCTGTCCTTCCTGTGTCTTCATCGAGTCCACGAAGAACTTGCCGGCAAACTCCGATACCAGCAGAAGGCTCTCGCTGCGCTGACGCTTCGCGATCTCCTCCGCGCTAACCTCCGACTCGACGATCTCCACGTTATACTTCTTGGCCAGATAGCGCAGAGCCTCCACATATGTCATGCTCTCATGCTCCATGACGAAGCCGACAGCAGTACCCGACTTTCCGCATCCGAAGCACTTGTATATGCCTTTAGACGGAGAGACGACGAACGAAGGCGTCTTCTCATTGTGGAAAGGGCAGCACGCCTTATAGGTGGCTCCTGCCCTTTTAAGGGTCACGAAGTCACCGATAACGTCTTCGACCTGAGCCAGGTCAAGGATTCTGTCTACCGTTTCCTGAGGAATCATATATTATTGTTCGTCAACTTTTTCGTATTCAACTTCCTTGGCTTCCATCGGATCAGATTGAGTTTCCGCCTGAGTCTCGGAACCTGACGCAACCTCTTCCGAACCCTTTGCGCCCTTCATCTTGAATGCAGAGATAAGGTCAGACGCTCCGTAGACTATAAGAGCAATACCGGCAATCAGCCCAAGGCTCTTGCCAAAGAATCCAGGGTAGAAGAATATAAGCAGACCCGCTATTGTAACCAGCACAGGCAGAAGGTAAGCCACAAAGCTGATCTTCACACTCTTACGCATGCTCAACAGCACGGAAAGCTGGAAAAGGCCAAATCCAAACAGCACAAATCCGAGAAGATAACTCACGAATTTAGACACGATCGGAGCAAAGACGAATAGAAGTCCAGCTATTACGATATTAATGAGCGCATTGAAAAATGAAAGAGGCATGGTGCCCGCCTTCTTCTGCTTGAATCCTACAAATACAGACACGACACCTGCTGCAAGAATAAATGCAGCAAAAATTTTCACAACCATCTGCATCGCATCCGCTTTCGCCACTATCATAAATACTCCCATAGCGACAAAAAGCAGCGCTCTTATCGGAGAGGAAAATCTGCCGTTATAACCAAATGTAATCATAGTACTATCCTTTACGTCCAACCTGCAAATTTAACAAAAATGTACCAATAAAAAAGTGGCTCGGGCACAAAACCCAAGCCACTTGCATCATATTGTCATACCTATTAGAACGGCAGGTCTTCGTCAGCAGGTTCCGACATATCATCAACGGTCGGCATTGGAGCCGTCGGAGGCATCGGAGCCTGATATGACGGCTGCGCCGGAGCACCTGCCTGAGCAGGTTCTATGCGCCAAACACGAACATCAGTGTACCAGCGACCATTATATTCACGGCTGCCGAGGTTAAAAGAAACCTTTACCTTGTCATTGACCTGATACTTATCAAGTTCTCTGACCTTGTCGTCACCCCACACATGCATCACCACCTTTGTAGGGAAGTTTCCTTCCTGATATTCAAGAATGAACTCCTGCTTTGACCATGCACCCCTTGCGGTGGTGCCGCTCTGAACATTCATTTTCTGGGCAATTCTGCCCTCGAGTTCGAGTGCCATTACTCTGTAACCTCTTCCTTAGGGATGAACTTGTCTACCTTAACAACCTCGATATCGAATACAAGCACTGAGTTAGGCTCGATACCGCGGTTTCCTCTTGGACCGTATGCGAGGTCAGAAGGAATGTAAACCACAACCTTACCACCCTCACCTACGAGACGGATACCCTGGTCGAAACCTGCGATGAGGCCTCTTGAACCTGAAACGTGACCTGGGATCTCACCCTCGTCAAACACTGTACCGTCGATAAGAGTACCCTTGTACTTCACTGTAACAGTATCGTTAACAGCTACCTTCTCAGCAGCACCCTCTGCGATAATAGTATACTGAAGACCTGTCTCAGTTGTGTCAACGTTCTCCTTAAGAGCGTTGTCAGCGAGGAACTTCTCACCCTTTACGCGGTTAACCTCAGCCTTGTACTCCATCTTCTTCTGTACGTAAGAACTGAGAATTCTCTGCATGTCGTAAGGGCTCACCTTGAACTGCTTTGCGAAAGTAGTGTCATTGTATCCCTTAGGATCCTCTGCATTGATCATGTCGATCATACCCTTCTTCACCTGAGCGAGGTCGATTTCAGCAGCATTCTCTACTGCGAGCTGACCCTTAAGGAAAGAACCGAGCTGGATACCTACGAGGTAGCTTACTGAGTCGATCTCAGCATTTGTAGGGAGTTCTACATCTACCTTAACCTCTGATCTGCCGCATGAAACAGCCATAACTGCTGCAACTGCTGCGATTGCAAAAATTTTAAGCGCTTTCATTTCTATTAATTTTTTATTGTTTAAGTTTTTCAAAAATCAAGTCGCAAAGATAATCTTTTTTTGGATTTCTCCTTAAAATTTACTTAACTTAGTAAGTCAAAACGATCAAACCTATGGCTATCGACTCATCTGTACTGCATGCAAAACTGAAGGAGTTCTTTGGCTTTGACTCCTTTAAGGCCGACCAGGAGCGTATCATAAAGCACCTCGTCGACAAGAACAACGCATTCGTCCTCATGCCTACCGGAGGAGGCAAATCCCTCTGCTATCAGCTCCCGGCACTGGTCATGGAGGGCACCGCCATAGTCATATCGCCGCTGATCGCCCTGATGAAGAACCAGGTCGACGCGATACGTGGATTCGTAGCCGGAAACGACGGCATAGCGCACTTCCTGAACTCATCATTGAACAAGGCACAGATTACGGAAGTAAGGAAAGACCTGCTTTCAGGCGCAACCAAACTTCTTTATGTGGCTCCGGAGTCTCTGACCAAAGCAGAGAACGTAGCCATGTTGAAAGAAATCAAGATCTCGTTCTATGCAGTGGACGAGGCACACTGTATATCCGAGTGGGGACACGATTTCCGTCCTGAATACAGAAGGATCAGAAACATTGTAGAGGAAATCGGATTGGCACCGATCATCGCGCTGACCGCGACCGCAACTCCGAAAGTGCAGAGCGACATCCTCAAGAATCTCGGCATGCCGGACGCCACAGTGTTCAAGTCATCGTTCAACAGACCTAACCTTTATTATGAAATAAGGGACAAGTCCGATCCAAAGAAGGACATAATCAGATACATACGCCAGAACCCCGGCAAATCCGGCATCATCTACTGCCTCAGCAGGAAGAAGGTGGAAGAGCTCGCCGAGCTATTGAATATCAACGGAATAAAGGCGGCGCCATACCATGCCGGACTGGACGCCAAGACACGCGCCGAGAACCAGGACAAGTTCCTGATGGAGGAAGTTGACGTGATCGTAGCGACCATCGCCTTCGGTATGGGCATCGACAAGCCTGATGTAAGATTCGTCATCCACTACGACATACCGAAGAGCATCGAAGGATATTATCAGGAGACCGGACGCGCCGGACGAGACGGACGCGAAGGCCAGTGCATAACATTCTATAGCTATAAGGACATCCAGAAACTCGAGAAGTTCATGCAGGGCAAGCCGATCGCCGAGCAGGAGATCGGAAGGCAGCTGCTGATGGAGACAGTTGCATACGCCGAATCGAACTCATGCAGAAGGAAGCTGCTCCTAAGCTATTTCGGAGAGGACTACCATGTAGAGAACTGCGGCGCATGCGACAACTGCCTGCACCCTAAGAAGCAGTTCGACGGACGAGAGGAGATGGCCATGGTCATCGAGCTCATAGAGTCTCTGCCTGAGCGTTTCAAGATGGAGCATCTTGCCAACATCCTCACAGGAGAGATGAACTCTATCATCAAGTCGTACCACCACGACAGACTGGAACTTTTCGGAGCAGGAAAAGAACACTCGTCCAGATTCTGGAACGCTGTGATCCATCAGGGCCTCGTGCTGCATCTATTATATAAAGACATAGAGTCTTACGGACTTATTTCCGTAACCGACCTCGGACGCGCATTCTTCGAGAAGCCTTACGAGCTCATGCTGACGGAAGACAGGGAGTTCGCCGAGGGCGAGGACGACGACGAGGACACTGCAGCGGCAGCTGCCCGCGGTGGCGGCGGAGGAGATCCGGCCCTGCTGGCGATGCTCAAGGATCTGCGCAGGGATGTAGCCCGCAAGAAAGGACTGCAGCCATGGGTCATCTTCGGCGACCCTTCGCTGGAGGACATGTCGATAATGTATCCTATCAGCTATGACGAGCTCAAGAACTGCCAGGGAGTCGGAGAAGGAAAGGCAAAGAAGTTCGGCAAACCTTTCATCGAGCTGATCGCCAAGTATGTGGAGGAGAATGAAATCATCCGACCTGACGACTTCGTGATGAAGTCCATCGTCAACAAATCCGTCAACAAGGTATACATCATCCAGAGCATCGACAGACGCATTCCGCTGGAAGACATCGCGGACACGCGTAAGATGGAGATGGAGGAGCTGCTAGACGAGATCGAAGCGATCGTGTACTCCGGAACGACCCTCAACCTGGATTACTACCTTGAGCAGACTCTTGACGATGATGTAATTGAGGAAATCTATGACTACCTCCACGACGAGGCCGAGTCGGACGACCTCTCAGTCATAATGGAAGACCTCAAGGACGACTTCGACGAGTTTGAGGTCCGACTGGTCCGCATCAAGTTCCTTTGCGAGGTTGCAAACTAAATCAAACAATACCACCGTAACAGTTTTTCAATGATTTCTGTTACGGTGGCTCTGTTTTTCATGGCATCATCTTCATTTATGACACCATCGTGACATGTTTCGTCAATATTTTGTCACGGTGGTAAGACGAGGACATTACAATTCCAGCCAACGGATGGCGTTGTCACGTTTCCAGTAGGAAAGCTGGCGTTTGGCATAGTGGCGGGTGTTGCGCTGGATCAGTTCTATCGCGCGGTCCAGCGTGGTCACGGGGCCGTCACCCGGCGTTGTCGGCGTCCAGCCTTCGGCTGATACCTTGCCGTCCAGGTAGTCGAACCAATCGAATATTTCCTTGTAACCCACAGTCTGGAGGGCTGCGAGGTCACGATATTTCGTCAGTGAACGGACCTCATCTACAAGTCCGTCATCTATCATCTGAAGAACGCGTCTGTTACACCTGTCATACAGGACATCACGTGGTCTGGTCAGGCCGATCTTCTCGATTTCGAAGTCACGCTTCTTGCGGGTCTCTGTCTTGAAGGAAGAGAAGGGCCTGCCCGTCATCAGACATACTTCCAGAGCGCGGACCACGCGCTGTCCGTTCGCGATGTCTATTACCGCATAACTCTCAGGATCAAGCTTCTGCAGCTCCAATCTGAGCGACTCCACACCCTCCTCCTGCAGCCGGGCTGTAAGCTCCGCGCGCAGCTGCAGATCCGCAGCCGGGAAGTCATCCAGACCATTCACCAAGGCGTCCACATAGAACCCCGAACCACCTGCCATCACAAGGGTCTCATGCCCCTCATCAAACAGACGGTTTATCAGCTCCAGAGCCTCCAGTTCATACTTTCCGGCAGTATACAGCTGCTCTACCGTATGGGAATGGATAAAATAATGCTGAACAGCTGCAAGCTGCTCAGCAGAAGGCACTGCTGTGCCTATGGTCATTTCCTTATATATCTGACGGGAGTCGCATGAAATCACCGGGGATCCATATTTGAGCGCCAGTTCGATGCTGTAGTCGGTCTTGCCTACAGCAGTGGGGCCCAATATGATCACCAGTTTGCGACTCATCTTAGTTCAGAAGCAGATTATTCATCATCGTCTCCGTAGATCTCCTCAGTCTCGTCGTCTCCCTCGTCCTCGTCATCTTCGAAGTCGTCATCCTCGAAATCATCATCATCCGGATCCTTCTTCTTCTCGTCCGGAAGGTCCTCGAATGCGACATAACCATTCTCGAACTCGATAGGGTTAGGACCTTTTGTCTCCACCAAAAGAGGGTAGACTACATTCGGACGCTCCTCACCGGTACCGTCGAATGTCACGATCACGCTCTTTACGTTAGTTGTGTCATAGAAATAAATGAACTTATCCTCTCCCCTCTTGTGGCACTGTCCGGCAGTCACATGGTCAATCGTTCCAAGTCCGAAATCCTGGAACACGCTGTAGCGCGCCGCCACATCACCTTTCGCATCGAAAGCCTTGAAAAGTACCACCTGGTCCTGCGGGAAGTCCATGTCGGCCCTCATCTGTTTATGCAAGCTGTAAAGCGAAGCAGTGTCCTTTACCTCATAGACACGCGCAAAACCCTTGATTCCGGGAAGGGAAACCCTATATTTCAGTATCATAGACAGTTAGAATTGATAATCACATAAAAATAGCCTCCAGTAACCCAGAAGCGAAGTCAAAGATAATAAATTTTTCTTTCCGTTGACAAAATTTTACTCAACGAACTGCATCGCGCGTTTACACGTTTTACATAAGATATTGTGTTACAACACTTTATGTCAGTGTCCTGCCTCCCTTGCCATGCAGGACATTCAGTTATAGCACTGCGGCTCAGCGACTTAGACAAAACACTAAATACAGATTGTGCCGAAGACAATCAAAAAAATTTCATTTATTTCGTCAAAATGACTAATTTTGATTTTCGGTATGGATAACACTCAGATCCGAGATTCTTACAGGAGCATAGCCGCAGAGTCAAAAGGCTTGTTCAAGGACAATGGAAGCCGTTTCATTGCCCATGCATACCCCGTTGAAACAGAAGAAGAAGTAAAGGAAATCGTCGCAGCGCTCAAGAAGGAGTACTACGACGCGAGGCATCATGTATATGCATATAGGCTGGGCTATCTGGGCGACAAATTCAGGGCGAACGACGACGGAGAGCCGTCAGGCTCGTCCGGAAGGCCGGTGCTCGGGCAGATCGACTCCAATGAGCTCAGCGACATCCTCGTTGTGGTCGTAAGGTATTTCGGAGGCATAAAGCTGGGCATTCCGGGGCTGATCAGGGCATATAAGACAGCAACGGCTGATGCTCTTGCGAATGCCGAGATCGTGGAGAAGATTGCCTGCAAGATGTATCGGGTACATTTCGGATACATGGGTATGAACAGCGTGATGAAGGTGTTCAAGGACATGGGGCTGGAGCAGAGGAACCAGCAGTTCGACATGGAGTGCAGCCTGGAGACCAAGGTCCGCCTCTCCCAGGTCGACACCTTTCTGGAAAGAATGGCCGACATCGAAGGATGTCGTGCCGATGAAATCTAGACCAAAAAGTTTAAACTTTTTGTGTCCGGCCCGGGCAGGGCCGAAATTCCCCCTCGGGGGATGTCACGAGTGAAACGAGTGACAAGGGGGTAAAAAAAACGTGACGGAGAGAACGAACGACAAACATTAAAAACAACATAAACAGTATGGCCAAAAGTTTAATTTCCATCAGGGACTTCACAAAAGAGGAGATCCTGCATGTGCTCGAAACCGCAAAGGAATTCGAGCAGAACAGGGAGCAGAATTTTCTTGAAGGAAAGGTGATCGCAAGCCTTTTCTTTGAGCCATCCACAAGAACACGCCTAAGCTTTGAAACTGCGATCAACCGCCTTGGAGCCAAGGTAATCGGTTTCTCAGACGCATCGAACACCAGCCAGAGCAAGGGTGAGACGCTTAAGGACACCATCAAGATGGTGAACAACTATGTAGACATGATCGTGATGCGTCATCCTCTCGAGGGCAGTTCGCGTTACGCTTCGGAAGTAGCTACGGTTCCTGTGGTGAATGCCGGAGACGGTGCCAACCAGCACCCTTCGCAGACGCTTCTCGACCTCTATTCGATTCTCCAGACCCAGGGAAAGCTCGAAGGCCTGACAATCAACATGGTCGGCGACCTCAAATACGGCCGCACCACACACTCGCTCCTCCAGGCGATGTCCCACTTCAACCCAAGGTTCATCTTCACCGCTCCTCAGGAGCTCAAGATGCCGAAGGAGTACAAGGATTTCCTCGACAGGAGAGGCATCGAGTACATAGAGACCGATTCGCTTGACGCATACCTCAACGACTGCGATATCCTCTACATGACCCGCGTTCAGCAGGAGCGCTTCACCGACCCGATGGAATACGAGCGCGTGAAGGATGTATATACATTGAATGCCGCAATGCTCGAAAACGTCAAGGACAACATGAAGATCCTTCATCCGCTTCCACGCGTCACAGAAATCGACCAGGATGTGGACGACACCAAATACGCCTATTACTTCAAGCAGGCGGAGAACGGACTCTACGTCCGCATGGCAATCATTTCATACTTACTCGGCTACCGCCCATTAAAATAGCAGCATCATGTCACATAAAGAATTAGTAGTAAGCGCATTGGAGAACGGTACCGTATTGGACCACATCCCTGCTGAAAACGTATACAAGGCACTGGACCTCCTTGACCTGAAGGACATAGAAAGTCAGATCACGATCGGTATCAACCTCGCCAGCAAAATTCACGGCAAGAAAGGCATCATCAAGATCGCAGACATATTCTTCGAAGACGAGGAACTTAACAAGCTTGCGTTGATCGCACCTAATGCGACAGTCAATGTGATCCGCGACTTCAAGGTAGTTGAGAAGAAGAAACTCAATACCCCAGAGGAAGTGATCGGCATCGCAAAATGCAAGAATCCTAAGTGCGTGACCAACCACCAGCCTATAAAGACAAAGTTCGCGACAGTGCAGGATGGTGATAAAATATCACTTAAATGCCACTATTGTGAAAAAATCACCAGCATAAAGCACGCTTTATAAAATAAATCATTATCTTTCGGCCCGTAATTGATAACAAAACACAACACTAATACCATGAAAAAAGTTCACAATTTTACCGCAGGACCATGCGTTCTGCCACAGGTAGCCATCGACAACGCGATCGAGGCTCTCAAGGATTTCAAGGGAACAGGTATTCCTGTAATCTCTATCTCACACAGAACAAAGGAGTGGGATGCAGTAATGGATGAGTGCCGCGCACTCTGGAGAGAGCTCCTCAACATCCCTGAGGATTACGAGATCCTCTTCCTCGGCGGCGGAGCAAGCATGGGCTTCCTCTATGTTGCAATGAACTTCCTCGAGAACAAGGCTGCATATCTCGAGACTGGCGTTTGGGCTAAGAAGGCTCTCAAGGAGGCTAAGGCTCTCGGAAACGCTTACGCAGTCGCTTCATCAGCAGACACAGTATTCAACTATATTCCAAAGGGTTACGAGATCCCTACAGATGTAGATTACTTCCACATCACAACAAACAACACAATCTACGGTACTGAGATCCACGAGGATATGGATTCTCCTGTTCCACTCATCGCCGACATGTCATCTGACATCATGAGCCGTCCTGTAGACGTTACAAAGTACGCTATGATCTACGGTGGTGCACAGAAGAACGTGGGACCTGCAGGCGTTACATTCTTCATCGTGAAGAAGGACCTCCTCGGAAAGGTAAGCCGCTACATCCCTACAATGCTCGACCTCCGCACACACATCGACGGTCTCTCTATGTACAACACACCTCCTGTATTCCCTATCTTCGTGATGAACGAGACACTCAAGTGGCTCAAGGGCCTCGGCGGTGTTGAAGTTATGTACAAGATGAACAAGGAGAAGGCTGAGATCCTTTACGCTGAGATCGACCGCAACCCTCTCTTCAAGGGTACTGCAGCTAAGGAGGACCGCTCGCTCATGAACGTATGCTTCGTGATGGCAGAGGGCTATGAGAACCTCCAGGACGAGTTCTTCGCTTTCGCAAAGGAAAGAGGCATGACAGGTATCAAGGGCCACAGATCAGTGGGTGGTTTCCGCGCATCTATCTACAACGCATGTCCAAAGGAGAGCGTAGAGGCACTCGTGGCTTGCATGCAGGAGTTCGAACAGCTTCATAAATAACAAGATCTCTCGACTTCGCTCGAGATGACAGACAAGCATTTTTAGCTGTCATTTCGACCGAGCGAAGCGAGTGGAGAAATCTAATAACCAATCATGAAAATTTTAGTAGCGACAGAGAAGCCGTTCGCAGCAGCTGCGGTAAACGGCATCCGCCAGATAGCAGAAGGCGCAGGCCATGAGCTCGTTCTTCTCGAGAAATATACAGACAAGGCACAGCTTCTTGAGGCTGTAGCAGACGTAGACGCAATGATCGTACGTTCGGACAAGGTTACCGCAGAGGTAGTTGCAGCAGCTCCGAAGCTTAAGATCGTGGTTCGCGCAGGTGCAGGTTTCGACAACCTCGACCTTCCGGCATGCACAGAGAAGGGCATCGTTGCAATGAACACACCAGGCCAGAACTCAAACGCAGTTGCAGAGCTTGCAATCGCAATGATGATCTTCATGTCACGTAACCAGTTCACTCCTGGTACAGGTATGGAGGTTAAGGGTAAGAAGGTCGGTATCCAGGCATACGGTAACGTAGGCCGCCTCGTGGCTGAGAAGGCTAAGGCTCTCGGCATGGAGGTCATGGCATTCGATCCATTCGTTCCAGCTGAGAAGATGGTTGAGGAAGGCGTTACTCCAGCCGAGTCACTCGAGCAGATGTACGAGCAGTGCAACTTCGTGTCACTCCACATCCCTGCAATCCCTGCAACTATCGGATCAATCAACTACAACCTCATCTCACGCATGCCTAAGGGCGGTTGCGTTGTGAACACAGCCCGCAAGGAAGTCATCAACGAGCCTGAGCTCGTGAAGGTTCTCGAGGATCGTCCTGACATCAAGTACGTGACTGACGTCGCTGCAGCTATCCAGGCTGAACTCAACGAGAAGTTCCCTAAGCAGGTATTCGCTACTCCTAAGAAGATGGGAGCGGAGACTGCAGAGGCTAACATCAATGCAGGTCTCGCAGCTGCCCAGCAGATATGCGACTACTTCGCAACAGGTTGCACTAAATTCCAGCTCAACAAGTAATTATGGTAAAGATCAGACCATTCGCAGCGGTACGTCCGCCAAAGCAATATGTAGAGGAAGTGGCAGCAAGGCCATACGACGTTCTCAACTCGGTAGAGGCTAAGGCGGAGGCAGGAGAGAAGTCACTCCTGCACATCACAAAGCCTGAGATCGACTTCGACCCTATCATCGACGAGCACAGCCAGCCAGCATACGACAAGGCTGTCGAGAACTTCAAGGCATGGCAGGAGAAGGGTTGGCTCGTTCAGGATGACAAGCCATACTACTATGTATACGCACAGACAATGGAGGGCCGCACTCAGTACGGACTCGTTATGTGCGCACACACTGACGACTATGCTTCAGGAGCAATCAAGAAGCACGAGCTCACCCGCAAGGACAAGGAAGAGGACCGTATGATCCACGTACGCATCCAGAACGCAAACATCGAGCCTGTGTTCTTCGCTTATCCTGACAACGCAGAGGTAAACGCAATCGTTGCTAAGTATGTAGCCGGCGAGCCTGAGTACGACTTCGTTGCAGAAGATGGCTTCGGCCACCACTTCTGGGTGATCAGCGAGCAGGCCGACATCGACCGCATCACTGAGATCTTCGCAGAGATCCCTGCATTCTATGTAGCTGACGGTCACCACCGTACAGCAGCTGCTGCCCTCGTGGGCGCAGAGCTCCGCGGCAAGAACCCTAACCATACTGGTGACGAGGAGTACAACTACTTCATGACTGTAGCATTCCCTGACAGCCAGCTCAAGATCATCGACTACAACCGCGTTGTCAAGGACCTCAATGGTCTGACTGAGGAGCAGCTCCTCGAGGCTCTCGCAGCTGATTTCGACGTTAAGGAGGAAGGCGCAGAGATCTACAAGCCAGGCAAGCTCCACGAGTTCTCTATGTATCTCGGCGGCAAGTGGTATTCTCTCGTGGCTAAGGAAGGCCGTTACGACGACAATGACCCTATCGGCGTTCTCGACGTAACTATCCTCTCTAACCTCGTCCTCGACAAGATCCTCGACATCAAGGACCTCCGCACTTCGAAGAGAATCGACTTCGTAGGCGGTATCCGCGGACTTGGCGAGCTCTCTCGCAGAGTAGACAGCGGCGAGATGAAGGTAGCCTTCGCTCTCTACCCTGTTTCAATGAAGCAGCTCGTAGACATCGCAGACTCAGGCAACATCATGCCTCCTAAGACAACATGGTTCGAGCCTAAGCTCCGCTCAGGACTCGCAATCCACAAACTCGCATAACACTTGGTGGCCAGCAACTCGCTGGCCACTAATACTTTGCCATAATGTCCTTGCTCCCTTTTGACAGCACGGACATTATGGTATATCGCTGTGGGTCAGCGCGTTATGCGCCACCTCTATCAGACTTACGCCATCGTGCCGCCGACCAGATCGAGGATTTCGGCGGTGATTTCCTGCTGGCGGCCTTTGTTGTAGGCCAGGGTGAGTTCGGCAATGAGGTCCTGGGCGTTGTCCGAGGCGATCTGCATTGCAAGGGTGCGGGCGGCGTGTTCGGCCGCGTTGGCGTCAAGGAGCACGGTGTAAAGTTTAAGCAGGAGAACCTGCGGTAGGAGGTGACGGACAAGGTCGAGCGGGTCGGGCTCGAGGATGTAGTCTATTGGTTCTTCCACGCCGTCATCGTAGTCATGAAGCGGGAGCGGGAGGTAGTTTTCGCGTACTACCGGCTGGGATGCTGGCGAAGCGAAGTGGCTGTATACGAGCACCACTTGAGCTACCTCGCCGTTGCAGAAGCTGTCCACAAGCAGGTGGGCAAGGTCTGCAGCCTGGTCATACGACGGCTTGTCTGCCATCTCGGGATAATCGTCCGTAAGGTCATAACCGGATTTGCGGACGGCATCGGCCATCTTCCGGCCTATGGCATATACATCGATATCCTCTTTGTCATAACCCTGCCCCTCGAGAATCCTTATGGTCTCGTGATATTTCTTTATGACATTGGCATTGAATGCACCGCAGAGGGAGCCGTTTGAAGAGAATGCGACTATGGCTATGCGCGGATAGACATCCTTGGTCGGAACCTGGTCGAGACCGATGTCTTCAAGAACTACGGTAGAGTGGCCGTCCGGGTTACCGAAACCGAGTTTGTCGTGCATAGCCTTCTGGAGTTCATCGTCCTGAAGGAGGCCGGAGAGGATATGGTGCAGCTTCTGCTCATAAGGCAGCTTGCCGCCGATAGCGACCTGGGCCTTATGCAGCTTGGCTGATGCAACCATCTTCATCGCTGAAGTTATCTTCAACGTATTCCTGACAGATGCAATCCTGCTCTTTATTTCCTTTAATGATGACATGTTACCTTAGTCCATTAACTATCGAAGCAGCTTCTTTTTCTATGATGGTGAAGATTTCAGGGTCTGTCTTGCCTTTGGAAAGCGGCTCGAGCACATCCTCTGCATGGAACGCCCTCATCTTCTGGAAGAACGTAGTCTGGAAATCATCCACCTGATCCAGCGTCAGGTCCTTCAGCAGACCCTTGGTTCCGCAATACAGGATAGCCACCTGCTCCCCTACCGGCATAGGCGAATACTGCGGCTGGATCAGCAGCCTATTGTTCTTTCTACCCTTATCCAGAGCCATGGCGGTAATCGGGTCCATGTCGCTGCTGAACTTCGAGAACGCCTCGAGCTCACGATACTGAGCCTGGTCGATCTTCAGCGTACCGGCCACCTTCTTCATGCTCTTGAGCTGTGCGCTTCCTCCGACACGCGACACTGAGATACCCACATTCACAGCAGGTCTGAATCCCTGGTTGAACAGATCTGACTCCAAGAAAATCTGACCGTCAGTAATCGAGATCACATTGGTCGGGATATATGCTGATACGTCACCTGCCTGAGTCTCAATGATAGGCAGAGCAGTCAACGAACCACCAGCCTTCACCTTTCCTTCAAGCGACTTCGGAAGGTCATTCATCTTCTCTGCGACCTCCTGCTGGCCAATGATTTTAGCAGCTCTTTCAAGAAGTCTTGAGTGCAAGTAGAAGATGTCTCCCGGATAAGCCTCACGTCCTGACGGACGACGCAGAATCAGCGATACTTCACGGTATGCCACAGCCTGCTTGGAGAGGTCGTCATACACTACGAGAGCATGTCGTCCTGTGTCACGGAAATACTCTCCTATCGCCGCACCGGCAAACGGAGCGTAGTAGCGGAGTGCAGCAGGATCGGCAGCTGTAGCCGCAACAACGATAGTGTAATCCATGGCACCCTTTTCCTTCAGGGTCTGCACCAGACTGGCGATGGTCGATCCTTTCTGGCCAACAGCTACATAGATACAGAACACCGGTTCACCTGCTTCGTATGCAGCACGCTGGTTGATTATCGTGTCTATCGCAATCGCAGTCTTACCTGTCTGACGGTCACCGATGATCAGCTCACGCTGTCCACGTCCGATCGGAATCATGGAATCGATCGCCTTGAGACCGGTCTGCAGAGGCTCGGTCACAGGCTGACGGAAGATCACGCCCGGCGCCTTTCTCTCAAGAGGCATCTCGCAGAGCTCTCCCTCAATCCTTCCCTTGCCATCCAGAGGTTCGCCAAGAGGGTTCACCACACGGCCGACCATACCCTCGCCGACATTCAGCGAAGCGATCCTGCGTGTACGCCTTATGGTCATTCCCTCCTTTATCTTATCGGTAGGTCCCAGCAGCACTGCTCCGACATTGTCTTCCTCAAGATTCATGACAACGGCCTTGATTCCGTCCTCGAACTCCAGGAGTTCGCCGGCCTCGGCCTTCTTAAGTCCATGAATCCTGACCACGCCGTCACTCACCTGCAGGACCGTGCCGACCTCCTCGAAACGGGGATCGGTATCGATGTCCTTCAGCTGTGCCAACAGCACTTCCGATATTTCACTGGGACGTATCTGATCTGACATATTATACTATTCTGTTATTGTTATCGATTAATTCGCGGCGCAGCAGGCGGAACTGCCCCTCCACACTGGCATCCATCATGAGGTCATCTATATTCAGTATAAAACCTCCGAGTATCTCCGGGTCGGTTTCTTCATCCAAGAGCACAGATACACCTGTCTTCTCGCTGAGAGCAGTCTGCAGTCTCTCCTTCAGGCCCTCTACCGGCGCTGCAGTAACAAGTTTGCCGACCATGATGCCATTAGCACTGCGATACTGTTCTATGAAAGAATACAGCATTCGCTCGAAGTGCTCTATGCGCTTATGTTCATATACAAGGACAACGAAACGACGCAACGCATCGGCCATCGGCTCACCCAAAGCGGACTCAAGGATCTCAATCTTGCGTTCCAATGTGACTTCAGGATGCTTCTGCACGGCATCAGCCAACTGACGTATTTCCTGCATTCTGAGCACAAGGACACATGCCTGGGAGTAGGTGTGCTCCCCGGCAGAGTACTTTAGTAGAGCTTTGGCGTAACGGTGTGCTATCGGTCCTGTGTTCATTATGTTACAGCTGGTCAATCAGTTTATCCACAAGTTCCTTCTGGGATGAATCCGAAGACAGGTCCTTGCGTACGACCTTCTCTGCGATGGCGATGGACATCTTGGCAACTTCATTCCTGAGTTCCTTCATCGCCAGTTCCTTCTCCTGGTTTATGCGCACCTTGGCATCTTCCATGATCTTCTGCGCCTCGACTCTCGCCTGATCCTGCGCCTGGGCTATCATGCGGTCACGCTCGGCTGCAGCCTCCTGCATGAGCCTGCTCTGCTCTGCACGTGTTTCCGCTATGATCCTGTCCTGCTCTTCCTTCAGATGGGCAATTGCCTCCTCGGCAGTACGCGCTGCCTCAAGCGAATCCTCGATCCGCTTATTGCGCTTTTCGACCATGCCGGTAATCAGAGGAAAACCGAACTTGGCCAGGATGAAGACCACCAGGCCGAAGATTATGGTCATCCAGAACAGAAGACCGGTATCCGGAAGCATCAGATCCATAAAAGACTATACTACTGCAAGGAGACAAACAAGGATAGCGAAGAGACACGCACCCTCCACAAGAGCACCGATGATGAGCATCGCCGTACGGATGTTGCCCGCAGCCTCCGGCTGACGTGCGATAGACTCCATTGCAGACTGACCGATCTTACCGATTCCCCATGCTGCCGCCAATGCTGCGATAGCAGCTCCGATTGCACCGGCTACCGGGCCCCATGAAATGGCCGCTGCCTGTAATACGATTGTTGAAAGTAACATAATTTATTGTTTTAGTTGTTTTTAATATTCATTATTCAGATTCCTCGACTCCCTTCGGTCGCTCGGAATGACAGACTAATGTTCATCCTGTCGGGACATGCCGATAAAGACGGCCGAGAGCATTGTAAACACATACGCCTGGATAAATGCCACAAGCAGTTCCAATGCATTTATCACCAGTCCGAACAGCATTGCTATCACCGTCATCGAGCCGTTGATCACTGGTCCGAGCTTCACTGTCACGAAGATCACCGACACAAGTCCAAGGACCATCATGTGCCCCGCCATGATATTGGCGAAGAGCCTGACCATCAGCGAGAACGGCTTCGAAATCACTCCGAACAGCTCGATAGTCTGCATGATCGGTATCGGAAACTTCAGGAACAGCGGCACATCCGGCCAAAGTATCTCCTTCCAATAGTGCTTGTTTCCAAACAGGTTTATGGCAAAGAACGTGAACAGCGCAAGGACCATGGTCACCGCGATGTTTCCGGTCACATTAGCCCCTCCCGGGAAGAACGGCACCAGTCCGAGCAGGTTGCAAAGGAAGATGAAAAAGAACGCCGTAAGCAGATACGGGGCGTATTTCCTATATTCCTTCTCACCTACCGAAGGCTTGATGATCTCGTCATTGACCATCATGATCATCATCTCCATGAGGCCGGTAAAACCGCCCGGAGCCGCCTCGGTTGCGTCATTTTTCCTATACCAACGCGCCACGCCCAGGATGATGGCGATAAGCAGTACCGCCGTTATCATGAGCGAAGCGACATTCTTCGTTATGGATATGTCGAACGGCCTCACCGGTTCCCCTGCCGGGCCATCCTCCACGATCTTGCCTTCGTAGCGGCCTTCTTCCGCTATGTAAAGTCCTTCGTATTCATGTCCATGCCCGAGTTTCGAGGACATGAACACATGCCAGCCGGTCGAGCTATGCACTATGCATGGCAGCGGTATGGTCACATGATGGCCTTTCCATGTGGTCACATGCCATCCGTATCCGTCCGAGGTGTGCCCGAAGAGGATTTCCGCCACATCAATATCTGCAGGCTGCGCAGCATTTCCGGACCGTTCCACGTCATTCCCGGCCAGCTCTACGTCATTCCCGGCTTGACCGGGAATCTCCCCACAGACACTAAGTAACAATGTCACCAATATGACCTTCCACCACCTCATAGCTCAGCGCACACAGTTACCTTGTTGAAAGCAATCTCCACGAAGCCAGAAACTATATCCACATTCTCCTCCACCCCGTTACTCATAAACATAATCCTTCCCTCTTCCAGCGACGAAATAAGCGGCGCGTGGTCCTTCAGGACCATGAAGCGCCCCTTGCTGCCGGGCAGGGAGACCTTGCACACCATCTTTTCAAGGATAGTGCGCTCAGGAGAGTAGATTATGAGGTGAATGTTGTCGTTCATGATGACATTATGAAATAGCGGCGAGCATCTCCTCGCCCTTCTTTATAGCTTCCTCTATTGTTCCGACATTAAGGAATGCCTGCTCAGGAATGTCGTCCACCTCTCCGTTGAGGATCATCTTGAAGCCATGTATCGTGTCCTCGATAGACACCATCACGCCCGGTACACCGGTGAACTGCTCCGCCACGGCGAAAGGCTGCGACAGGAACCTCTGCACCTTGCGGGCACGGTTCACGGTCAGCTTGTCCTCATCCGAAAGCTCGTCCATTCCGAGGATGGATATGATGTCCTGAAGTTCCTTGTTTCTCTGGAGTATCTGCTTGACTCTTTGGGCAGTATTATAATGGTCTTCGCCGACGATGTTCGGATCCAGGATTCTTGAAGTCGATTCAAGAGGATCCACGGCCGGATATATACCGAGCTCTGCTATCTTTCGGCTCAGCACGGTTGTAGCATCAAGATGGCTGAATGTTGTGGCAGGCGCCGGGTCCGTAAGGTCGTCCGCAGGCACATATACGGCCTGTACAGATGTTATGGAACCGTTCTTTGTCGATGTGATGCGCTCCTGCATCTGACCCATTTCAGTGGCGAGGGTAGGCTGGTAGCCCACAGCCGAAGGCATACGGCCCAGAAGCGCCGACACCTCGGATCCCGCCTGCGTAAAACGGAAGATGTTGTCTATGAAGAAGAGAATGTCCTTCGGACCGTCTGCATCCCTGCTGTCACGGAAAGACTCGGCAAGAGTAAGGCCCGAGAGTGCTACCGAAGAGCGGGCTCCAGGAGGCTCGTTCATCTGTCCGAACACCATCGCCACCTGCGACTTCTCCAGTTCGTCGTAATCGACCTTGGAAAGGTCCCAATGGCCCTGTTCCATGCCCTTGAGGAATTCCTCTCCGTATCTTATGACTCCGGATTCGATCATCTCGCGAAGCAGGTCGTTACCCTCGCGGGTACGCTCGCCCACTCCGGCAAACACTGAGAATCCGTTATGCTTCTTTGCAATGTTGTTGATCAGCTCCTTGATGAGCACGGTCTTGCCGACACCTGCTCCGCCGAAAAGTCCGATCTTACCTCCCTTGAGGTATGGTTCAAGAAGGTCAATCACCTTGATACCGGTAAACAGAACCTCCTGTGATGTCGCCAGGTCCTCGAACTTCGGCGGTTCCCTATGGATCGGGAACGCTCCCGCGCGGTCAAGCTCCTTCATGCCGTCGATGGTGTCGCCTACCACATTCATTACGCGACCACGGATCTGTGCTCCTACAGGCATTGTTATAGGCGAGCCTGTACATTCCACCGGCATACCTCTCTGAAGGCCGTCAGTGCTGTCCATAGCCACCGTACGCACGGTCTCTTCACCTATATGTTGCTGAACCTCGACGATAAGCGTCCTCCCGTCGGGGCGAAGTATCTGAAGGGCTTCATGGATTGCGGGAAGCTGGCCGGAACCGGCCAGTTCGAAACGGACATCGACCACAGGGCCGATGATCTGAGATATATTACCTTTGAGTCCTGACATGTCGACACATTTTTTCAAAGATAATAAAATATCTCAAAATCCCAAACTGGCAGCCTCCAGGCAGAGTCTATTTCACGCCTTCCGAAGCCTTTTTATCCCTCTGGAACTTCATGTCTATAAGGTAATCTACAGAGTATCTGCCGGGTCCTGTAATGTAAAGGATAACGAAGAGGATCATATAGATCAACGAAAGTTCTCCTGCCGGGAACATGCCGTCATGGATGTCGAAGAATGCGACAGCCATCGAGGCGATCATAGGTATCACAGTAATTCGCACAAGGAGTCCGGCTATAAGGAACAGCGAGCAGGCAAACTCGCAGAATATGCTGACCATCAGCGTCATATAGCTGCCGAAGCCAAGGACACTCGGGTATGTGTACGAGAGTTCGTTGAAGTTGATCATCTTATCGAGTCCATGCGAAAAGAAGAGGATTCCGAAGAACAGTCTCAATGCAAGGATGAGCAGAGAGATGACCCTGTCTCTGCAGTACTGGGGGAATAGGAAATCGTAAAACATAGCAGTTCGTTTTATAAATTCTGAATGGCAGTTCATCTGCCTTCAGACGAACTGCCATTCAAATTATAATCCAAATTCATTTTTCACGTCATTGCGAAGCCCTGCAAGAGCTGTGGCAATCTGCTACTATCTCTCTGTTTTAATTACAATGACTCCTTTCTTCAAACCTTTTGACGAGGCTTCCAATATGATTTCCCCCGGCTCCTCCGAAGACGAAACGATAGCCGTCATCATGCCGCTGAACACGTGCATGTGAGGTTCCTGGAATGACTCCAGAGATACAGGGTCACCGTTGGCACCGGCGCAATATGAACCCGCTCCCTTCACCTTGAAAGTGATTTCATTATCGGCCATCGGGCAGAGGTTTCCGTCCTTATCCACTACCTTTACGGTTATGAATGAAAGGTCTTTTCCGTCAGCCTTGATTGATGTCCTATCCGCTTCCAGTTCTATATGATGCGGCTTGCCAGCCGTATGTATCTCCTTCTGTGCCACCGCATTACCTTCAGCATCATACGCCACGACCCTCACTGTTCCCGGTTCATATACGGTATCCATCCACATGAGGCGGTAGCGCTGCTGGCGTTTTAGGTTGGCCACCGAAAGGGAGTCGCCGCTGTTATGGACAGTGACCGACAAGTCCTTGGTCCTGACGCCCTGGCTCTTGCCGTTTATGAACAGCTCGGCTGACGGATAGTTAGTGTACACGAACACCGGAGTCACTTCTCCTTCGCGGCCGTTCCAAGTCCAATGCGGGAGGATATGCAGGGTCTCTTCGTCCTTGTTCCAGTGGCTTCTATAGAGGTAATATCTGTCTTTTGGAAGACCTGCAAGGTCGATTATTCCGAACAGAGACGAGTGACTCGGCCAGTCTGTATAGTAAGGTGTTGGCTCTCCAAGATAATCAAATCCTGTCCATACGAACTCTCCTATGCAGTATGGAAGGTCCTCATGCTGGATGAAGTCATCCTCAGGAAGATTTGACCAGTCGCAATGCTCCACATCGTATGAAGATGCCTGATGGTCAGGATATTTCGCCATGGATCTGCGCTCTACAGGGAACTTGTAGACACCACGTGAACTTACGGTAGAGGCAGTTTCGCTGCCGAGGATCAGACGCTGCGGAAGCTTGCGATAGTTCTCCATGTACCAGTGCGGACGATAGTTGAAGCCAGGCACATCAAACACGGCAGCGACATTGTTATTGATCACTGTTCCAGGCTGGTCCATACCCATTGTCACCGGCCTTGTAGGGTCTTCCCTGTGGCAGATCTGCTGGAGCCAGAGGGCTATTTTTGCGCCCTTGTCGCCAGGCCACTGGTCCGGAACCTCGTTGCCCACACACCACATCACAACTGCAGGACTGTTCCTGTAATGCCTGATCAGATTGACAAGGTCCTTCTCGGCCCACTCTTCAAAATACAGGTTATAGCCGTTCTGCACCTTTGGGGTCACCCAGCAGTCGAATGTCTCTGCCATGAGCATCATTCCCATCTCATCACAAATCTGGACAAGTTCTGGCGCAGGCATATTGTGTGATGTCCTGATGGCATTGCACCCCATATCCTTCAGCATGCGCACTTGTCTGCGGATTCCAGCCTCATTCGCTATCGCGCCAAGAGGTCCAAGATCATGGTGGTTGCAGACACCTCTGAATACCGTCCTCTTGCCGTTAAGGAAGAATCCTTCATCAGGTCTAAGCGCGATTGTACGTATACCGAATCTTGTCTCAACTTCGTCAATGAGAGTTTCACCCTCATATATCTTGCTGACCAATGTGTACAGGTATGGGGTTTCTGGAGTCCATAAGAGCGGATTCTCTACAAGAGTCTCAATCTGGAATACGTTTCCATCATAAGGAGTTCCTGCCTTAGATTGCTGAGAAACCGATACTCCATTTGGATCGTATATTTCATTTACGATCTTATAGTCCGAGAAGGTCTTATCCTGAGGGAATGTAAATTCAACATTACTCTGGAGCCACGCATAGCCATCACCTAACTTGCTGGTATACACATAAGTACCCCAGTCAGGGATATAAGCATCCTTTGTGATTACGAGGTGTACATTACGATAAAGACCAGCACCAGGATACCAACGCGAAGACTCGTTATAATTCTCCAATCTTACAGCAAGATGGTTAGTCTCACCTGGCTTCATGTACGGAGTTGCATCAACGATAAATGAGTTATAGCCATAAGGCCAGAAAGCAGCATGCTTACCATTGATATAAACATCAGCATTACTCATCGCACCGTCAAAGATCAGTCTGCAGGATTTTCCTTCTACATATTCTGGCGCCTCAAACTCAAGTCTATACCAGCCTGGACCGACGAACGGCAATCCTCCTGTCCTACCAGCATGTTCCATTGCCTCCTTCTGACCATCCTGAGTAATGGCAACGTTCTGCTTGTCATTATTGATGCTGAACGGACCATAGATAGCCCAATCATGAGGAATCCTCACGGTCTGCCAACCGGAATCGTCATAATCTGGGTGTAAAAACTGCTGTGAATCCTCTCGTGTAAACTTCCAACCGGTCTCCAGAAGTCTCTCAGTACGAACCTGAGCCGAAATCAGCAACGGAAATAGCAGCAAGACTGCTGTCAAGAATCTCTTCATAATAATTTCAGTGTTATCATCTCTAGCAAAGATAATCTTTTGCCACGATACAAACAAGTCGCGCAGCGACCGGCCCGGGCAGGGCCGAGATACCCCTTGAGGGGTCTCGGACGCAGTCCGAGGGGGTTTGGACACGCTGACACCAACAAAAACAAAAAGCCCTTGGGACAATAGTCTCAAGGGCTCTGTATAAGAAAGTGGCAGCTACCTACTCTCCCACCTGGTGGGGCAGTACCATCGGCGATGGTGAGCTTAACTTCTCTGTTCGGAATGGGAAGAGGTGGATCCTCACCGCTATAACCGCCACAATATGTTTCTGAGAAAAGA
>JAGBSL010000060.1 GCA_017631875.1 Bacteroidales bacterium
CTCAACAATGAGATTGCAGCATTGCAGGCAATGCTCAAGGGTAATGTGATGATCTCATCTGTCTCTACAGATGCATCTACAGGCATTACAACAGTAACCCTTACCAATGGTACAGAGCTTCAGCTTCTCCCGGAGAAGGATATGAAGTCATATATCACTTACATTACCCTTGGTGATGGTAAGGCATATTGGGCCTATATCGATGAGACCGGCGCAAAGCAGCTTTTCAAGGATGAGAAGAATCAGCCGATTCCGGTTATCGCCGAGACTCCTAAGGTGGTTGAGGTAGATGGCGAGACTTACCTTGAGCTTGGAGGAACAAGATATCCTATGTCAGGAAACTCGGTGTTCTCTGATTACGAGGTCATCACAGACAATCTTACCGGTGAAGTGCTTGCTGTTACATTCACATTCGGTGATGACATGACCTTCACTGTGACTGTCGATGGAGCATGCGGCTTCTTCTTCGTCAAGCCTTCCGGCTGGTCTACAACAATCATTTCTGACTACTATGTGGCAAATGGTGTGACTGAGCGTGTTCAGGTAGATGCTCGTGGCGTTGTCGACTATGTTCTTCAGATCCCTGACGGATGGAGAGTGAAGGAGTACAAGGATGTATACATGGGAGGTCTCTATTTCGACATTACAGCTCCGGCTGAGGAACTCGTCAAGTCGGGCGTTGCAGCGGCTGACGGCGACCTTAAGGTAGTTGCAGTTCTTGAGGGTGGTAAGGCAACAGTTGCAAGTCTCTACCTTACTACAAATCCTTTCAAGACATTCGGATTCTCTCTTGGAACAGTAAACGCGCAGATGTACAACGGACTCCAGAAGTTTGTTTACGGTGTCTGCACTAAGGCTGCGTTCGACAAGGCTGCGATCTTCGAGACTGCTTCAGGCCTTCTTGAGGCTTATGACTATCCGGCTGGTTACGGCGTTGCTGAGTTCGACCTTTCTGCAACAGTAGAAGAGGTGCTCGGCGAGGAGCCTATGGCTGGCGAGGAGTATGTGTTCTGGGCACTTCCAGCTCTTTATTATGAGACTATGGAAGACGCAGGCTACTATCTTTCAGAGGAGACATTCGTGTCAACCGAGTTCAAGTACTCTTCTGTTGTATTCGAAGTCTCTAACGAGCAGTTCCGTGATGCTGATCTCAATATGCAGCTCAGAGGCGTAGATGCTTACTATGTCGACCTTATTCCTGCTTCAGAGTATATGCTCGAGGATGTGGTGTTCGGTCTTAACAACGGTTTCTATGAGCCGGTATCTGACTCTATGATCTACAATGGATCTATTTTCGATTTCTTTGGCGTTGAGGCAGAGTCCGGTACTTCATATGTGGCATGGATCGCAGTTGTTGAGGAAGGAAAGCAGTATACAGAGGCTGATATCGTTGTATGCGAGTTCTCTACACTCAACCTCACATCTGGCGGAAATGTCAAGGTGACAGCAGCCGAGCCTGTATGCACAACACTTGATGCTGTCGTATCGCTTACAGCTCCGGGCGCCGAGACACTCTATTATTCATTCATGACTGCTGCAGATGCTAAGCGTTATGCTGATGATACAGCTAAGGCGATGTATCTCTTCGAGAACGGAAACTCTGTAAAGGAGACCAGCGTGGAGGCTAAGCTTTCGGAGAGCGGCATCAAGGCAAAGCCTAAGACAGATTACGTGCTGTTTGCGGTAGCGTCAGATGCTGATGGAAAGTATGGTGATGTTCTTACAGTCGAGTGCTCGACTACTGATATTGCTTACAATGACCTTCAGGTGAATATCGCTATAGCCAAGAACGAACCGGGTGATGTACGCATCAGCATAGCAGCAGATGGTGCTGTGGACTTCCTGTACTGGGTCGGTGGAACAAACGACAACACATGGAAGAGCTCGAACTACCTTGGTGGAAGCGCAGAGAAGGCACAGGCATTCATGTACGTGAATTCGGAACATAGCCGCCTCACATCTGTCATGACCAAGTATCCTGTGGTTGACGGAGTGATTACTCTCGCTGATCTCGAAGGCGGTAAGGACTATGTGATGGTTGCAATGGCTAAGGCAGAGGACGGTTCATACTCGAAGGCAACTGAGTTCCGCTTTGTTCCAAGAGCAGTGTCAATCGGAAACGTTGTATATTCAACTGACCCTAAGTGGGCTGCTGCAAAGCCGACTATCGAGTGGATCCCGGAGAAGTTCACCCAGTCGTCAGGTGGTGTTCTTCCGGGAACATACGGATATTATGTAACCGTTCCGGAAGGATTTACAGCTTACGTCCTCTCGGCTACATACAGCTACTTCAACAATGGCGATGATACAGTCGTTCTGACACCGGAAGAGTACATTGTTTCGCTTATGCAGCAGACTGACAAGCCACGTGACTGGCACCTTACAGTTTCAGAAGACTGGGAGTGGCCACACATCGGTTACGAGCACTATCACAGCCACCACGGTGCCGAACTCTGGGGTAACTCAGTGATCTGGGCATCTCAGGAGTTCCACGATTCAAAGTGTGACTGCGGAGGTAACTTCGTTGAGACAAAGGACATGCAGGGCCATCAGGTACAGGTGACTCACAGAATCAACCTCAATGACGGAAATCCTATCGAGTTCCGTATGCCACAGGCTATCGCCAGCCTCCAGGAGGTCATCGACAGAGTGTTTGTCGTATGCCAGGACCTCGAGGGCAACTGCTACGAGATGTTCGTCTTTGACGTACCGGTTGACCTCTTCGTCAACGCCGGCGGCCGTGATTAATAGATAATATATAAAAGAATAAGGGGTTGCGAATTTCGCAACCCCTTATTCTTTTATAATCAGAGATGATTTTAGAGAGTTCTCTTGATCTCTTCGATTGTATAAGCCTCGACAACGTCGCCGACCTTGATGTCGTTGTAGCCCTGGATGTTAAGACCGCAGTCCATACCCATGTGAACCTCCTTGACATCGTCTTTGAATCTCTTGAGCGATCCGAGCTCTCCGGTATAGATCACGATACCGTCGCGGATCACGCGCACCTTCGCAGTCCTTGTGAGCTTGCCCTCGCGGACGATACATCCGGCGATCGTACCCACCTTGGAGATCTTGAATGTCTCCTGAACCTCAGCGGTAGCAGTGACAACCTCCTTCTGCTCTGGCTCGAGCATACCCTCGATACCGCTCTTGAGCTCATTGATACAGTCGTAGATGACTGAGTAGAGACGGATCTCGATCTCCTCCTTCTCAGCAAGCTTTCTTGCAGAAGGCATAGGACGAACCTGGAAACCGATGATGATAGCATCCGATGCTGCTGCCAAGAGGATATCCGACTCTGAGATGGCACCCACAGCCTTGTGGATGACATTTACGCGAACCTCCTCTGTAGAGAGCTTGATGATAGAGTCTGAAAGGGCCTCCACCGATCCGTCCACGTCTCCCTTGACGATGACGTTGAGCTCCTTGAAGTTTCCGATCGCGATACGGCGTCCGATCTCCTCGAGAGTCATATGCTTCTGGGTCTTGATGCCCTGGATGCGGATGAGCTGCTCACGCTTGTTTGCGATGTCCTTAGCCTCCTTCTCGTCAGCCATTACAACGAATGTCTCACCTGCTGTAGGAGCTCCGTTAAGACCGAGAACTGACACTGGTGTTGATGGACCAGCCTCTGTAACCTTCTGGCCACGCTCGTTGAACATAGCCTTTACCCTACCTGTATAGCAACCCGAGAGCATTACGTCACCCACGCGGAGTGTACCGTTCTGTACGAGGATTGTAGCGAGGTATCCGCGGCCTTTGTCGAGAGAAGACTCGATCACGGCACCAGAAGCCCTCTTGTTAGGGTTTGCCTTGAGCTCGAGCATCTCAGCCTCGAGAAGCACCTTCTCAAGAAGAAGCTCTACATTGATACCCTTCTTTGCTGAAATCTCCTGGCACTGGTAGCTTCCGCCCCAGTCCTCAACGAGAATGTTCATGTTGGAGAGCTGCTCGCGGATCTTCTCAGGGTTTGCACCTGGCTTATCGATCTTGTTGATTGCGAATACCATCGGTACACCTGCTGCCTGAGCGTGGTTGATAGCCTCCACTGTCTGTGGCATGATGCAGTCGTCGGCTGCTACGATGATGATAGCAACGTCTGTCATCTTCGCACCACGGGCACGCATCGCTGTAAACGCCTCGTGACCAGGAGTATCAAGGAATGTGATTGCCTGTCCGTCAGGAAGCTCCACGTGGTATGCACCGATGTGCTGTGTGATACCTCCGGCCTCACCTGCGATTACGTTTGCGCTACGGATATGGTCGAGGAGGGAAGTCTTACCGTGGTCTACGTGACCCATCACGGTGATTACCGGTGGACGTGGGAGAAGATCTTCTGCTGAGTCTTCAGTCTCACCCTGGGCGATAGCGTCTGTAAGGTTTGCTGTAACGAACTCAACCTCATATCCGAACTCCTCGGCAACGAGAACGAGAGTCTCTGCGTCAAGGCGCTGGTTGATGGATACCATCATACCGAGGCTCATGCAGGCTCCGATGACCTTTGTCACAGGAGTGTTGTTCATGAGGGTAGCGAGGTCGTTTACAGTCACGAACTCAGTCACCTTGAGCACCTTCTGCTCAAGCTGCTGCATTTCGAGCTCCTCCTGCATCCTCTGTGATGCGGCCTCTCTCTTGTCCTTTCTGTGCTTTGCTCCGAAGTTACCCTTCTTGCCTTCGTTCATGCGGGCGTAAGTCTCCTTGATCTGCTTCTGGATCTCCTTCTGCATCTCTTCCTGCTCCGCCTCCGTCATAGGCTTGAACTTGTCGCCTCCGCGGTCGCGACGGCTCTTCTTATCACTCTTCTTGCCCTGGTTCTGCTGCTGCGCAGGAGTACCTGGCTTACCGCCCTTGTTGTCCTTCTTCTTTGGTTCTGCCTCGACCTTTGTGACGTCAACCTTCTGGCTGCCGCCCTTCTCGATTCTCTCTCTCTTCTTCTTTTTCTTCTTCTTGTCGAACTGAGAAAGGTCGATCTTGTCAACCACCTTAGGACCTGCAAGTCTCTCGACCTCTACCTTTACCTCGCGAGGCTCGCTCTTAGGCTGCTCTGCCGGTGCAGGAGTTGGTTCTGGTGACGGTGTCGGCTCTTCTACAACCGGAGCTGGTGCAGGTGCAGGCTCTGGCTTAGACTCAGGTTCAGTCTCCGATACAGGTGTCGGCTTCTCTTCCTTAGGTGCCTTCTTGTCGAACTTGGAAAGATCGATCTTGTCGACAACCTTGATGCCGCCTTCCTGCTTAGTAGCCTCCTTGGCAGGCTTTTCTGCCGCTTCCTCAACTGGCTTTTCGACCGGCTTTACTTCATGAACCGGTTCCTGAGGGACTGGCGCAGTGTTGAGTGTGTTTGTCTTGATGACAACCTCCTTTTCAGGAAGTGCGTCGTCTTCCTCCTCATGCTCATGTTTCTTCTTCGAACCGAGTTCGATGATCTCCTTGAGCTTTATGGTTACCTTTTCTGAGTCTTCCTTTAGCTTCTGGTCCTCACCGAACTTCGCCTCGATAGCCGGCAGGTACTCATCCGACACCTTCGCGTTCGGATTCATCTCTACATTGGCTCCCTTCTCGTTGAGGAAATCAACAAGGCGTGCAAGTCCGATGCTGAACTGTTTTGTAAGTTTACTTAATCTTATTTCTGCCATACTGTAAATTATTCTTCAAATTCTGAACGGAGGATGTCAAAAATCTCCTCTACGGTCTCATCCTCGAGGTCAGCCCTCTTTGCGATGTCCGCAGGAGTGCAAGCGAGTACGCTCTTTGCTGTGTCGCAACCGATGCTCTGGAGCTTCTCAATGATCCAGCCTTCGATTACGTCGTCGAACTCGCTGAGCAGTACATCTTCCTCAGCACCCTCTTCCTCGTCCTTTGGAAGCTCTCTCCAAACCTCGATCTCCTTACCTACGAGCATACCGGCGAGCTTGATGTTGCATCCGCCCTTACCGATACCCTTCTTGACCTCGTCAGGAAGCATGTATACCTTGATCTTCTCGTCCTCACCGCCAACGATGATAGAAGAGATCTTTGCTGGGTTGAGGGCTCTCTGGATAAGGATGTGGGTATTGTTAGACCACTGGAGTACGTCAATGTTCTCGTTGCGAAGCTCTCTTACGATGCCGATGATACGCGATCCCTTTACTCCGATACAAGCTCCGATTGGATCGATTCTCTCGTCATAAGACTCTACTGCTACCTTTGCACGCTCGCCAGGGATGCGGACAACCTTCTTTATTGTGATCAGGCCGTCGAAGATCTCAGGAACCTCCTGCTCGAAGAGCTTCTCGAGGAACTCAGGGCTTGTTCTGGAAAGAACGATGTAAGGAGTTGTGTTGTTCTTCATCTCCACGCTCTTGATGATGGCGCGTACGGTGTCGTTCTTCTTGAAGTGCTCGCCAGGGATCTGCTCTGACTTAGGCAGTCTGAGCTCGTTGCCCTCCTCGTCGAGGATAAGCACTTCCTTTGCCCATGTCTGATAAACCTCACCGGTGAAAATTTCTCCGACCTTGCTTAAATACTTATTATAAAGGTTTGCCTTCTCGATGTCCATGATGCGGCCCTGGAGATTCTGACGGATATTGAGGATACCGCGACGTCCGAACTCCTTGAGCTCGATCTTTCTTGCGAATGTCTCGCCGATCTCGTAGTCGTCATCGAGAGCAGGGTCGTCGATTGCAATCTCAGTGTTAGGGTCCTCTACTACCTCTACCACCTCACGGTTCCAGTAGATCTCGCAGTCTCCCTTGTCTGTGTTGATGATGATGTCGAAGTTGTCGGCTGATCCGAACTGCTTGATGATCTGTGTCTTGAACACATCCTCAAGCACACCCATCATTGTTGCTCTGTCGATGTTCTTCTGATTCTTGAACTCGGCAAAAGCGTCTTTAAGTTCAATTTTTTCCATTATTATATCTTATTAGTTAAATTCAACGAATGGTCTTACGGAATTCACCTGGTCCATTGTAAAGCGGTCCACGTGCTCCACGATTTCCTTTTTCTTCTTTCCCTCTACTGCCTCTTTCTGTGAGTACTTGAGGGTGATGCTTTCCTCGTCTGCCGCTTCAAGGACAGCTACCATCTTCTTTCCGCCCTTGAGCTGCACCTCAACCTTCTTTCCTACCGCCTTTACGAACTGCTTGAGCACCTTGAACGGCTGGTCGAGTCCGGCTGATGTCACTGTAAGCGAATAGTCCTCGGTCTCACGGTCAAACTTTGTCTCGAAGAATCGGCTGATTGCAACGCAGTCCTCAAGCTCAACTTTACCCTCTTCGGACTCGATGGTTACCTCCACATCATTGTCCTTGCTTACCGTTACTTCGATAATATACAAGCCTCGTGCAACGATTTCGCTACCGATAGCATCTATAATCTCTGATATTTTCATATATTTGTTGATGACAGTGCATAAAATAAGGGGGCTGTCTGCCCCCTGAATCATTCTCACGCTGCAAATGTATGAAGAAAATCGTTAAAAACCAAATATAACATTATGGA
>JAGBSL010000061.1 GCA_017631875.1 Bacteroidales bacterium
ACCGTAGATCGCTGCTGAAGAAGCGTCCTTGAGGATCTGCATTGTCTCGATGTCCTGAGGAGAGAGGTATGCGATCGCATAGTTACCTGTACCTACAGGCACGCCGTCAACGACATAGAGAGGGTCGTTAGATGAAGCGATGGATGACGCACCGCGCACGCGGACTGTCATACCTGCTCCCGGAAGACCGCTGGTCTGCTGCACGGTCACACCCGCAACCTTACCCTGGATGAAACCCGAAGCCTCAGTCACAGGACGGAGCTTAGTGTCTTCTGTAGACACTGTAGAAACGGCTGTAGTAAGGTCTCTCTTGCGGACTGTACCATAACCGATCGCTACGACTGCATCGAGCATGATCGCGTCTTCGGACGCTGTCAGGTCGATTACAGCACGATTGTTAACCTTTTCAGTAACTGTAAGATAGCCAAGAGCAGCAAACTCCAGGGACACGTTTCCTGAAGAAACTGTCAGCTGCCAGTTACCATCGATGTCGGTGGTGGTACCATTCTGGGTACCCTGCTCAACTACGGTCATGCCTATTACAGGAATGCCGGATTGATCGACCACCGTACCCTTTACAGAATGCTGCTGAGCATAAGATACCATGCCCATAAGTAGCAGCACCACCATAGTCAGATACTTTCTCATACGGTAGAATTTAGTTGTTAGTATTTAGTGTTTGTTAGTTTCAGCGGTTAGCGTTCCATCTTTCTGATGAAGCACTCGATGGTGTTTTCCATGAGGCATGTGATGGTCATCGGACCTACGCCGCCTGGAACCGGGGTGATGACTGACGCCTTAGGCTCGATCGCAGCATAATCCACGTCGCCGCAGAGCTTGCCAGTCTCAGGGTCACGGTTGACTCCGACGTCGATAACCACAGCACCCTCGGAAACCATGTCTGCAGTCACAAACTTTGGACGTCCGATTGCAACCACGAGAATCTCAGCGTTACGGGTAACTGTCGGAAGATCCACTGTGCGGCTGTGAGCGATAGTCACTGTCGCATTCTCGTCGAGGAGAAGCTTTGAAACTGGAAGACCGACGATGTTGCTTCGTCCGATCACCACTGCACGCTTGCCCTTGATGTCCACTCCCGCAACCTTGAGCATCTTGATAATGCCCTTAGGAGTACATGGAAGGAGGCATTCCTGCTTCTGCCAGAGAGCAGCGACATTGAGAGGGTGGAAACCGTCCACGTCCTTCTCCTTGGCGATCGTAGCGATGACCTTGTCCTCGCTGATGTGTTTAGGAAGAGGAAGCTGAACAAGGATTCCGTCAACTGAATCGTCAGCATTGAGTTCCTCGATCATACCGAGAAGCTCAGCCTCGGAAATCGTATCCGGCTTGCGGATTGTCGTGTTCTTGATACCGACATACTCCGAAGCCTTTGCCTTGCCTGTCACATAGGACACGCTACCCGGATCCTCACCTACGAGAATCACCACAAGGTGCGGCACACGGCCGTATTTCTCGGGAAATGTGGCAACCTGTGCCTTCATTTCGTCTTTCAGCTGAGCTGAAAGCTCTTTACCTGATATTATCATCTATAAATGTTTAATAGTTATCTGATCTGAATGGAGATATCGGAATGCCTGAGCAGTTGAACACCGTCGCCTCTGACCAGTTCTTCATGCCGTAGCGGACAGCTACCGGCTTCTGCACCTGAGGGCATTTGTAGACCAGCACCTTATGCGGGGCATTCCATAATACTATAGCCTTGGCAGGATAGAAAACTCCATCCTCACCGGCGAGCTCAAAACCGTCAACATCCTTGCTGAGCGGGCAAAGCCCCATCTCTCCGGCACTGAATGTGACTATAACCTGACCTTCCTCATACTTGAAGTCGACCGGAAGCGGAGTCTCGGCATCTACGCCTTTATATCCATAGTCATTGACAAGGGCCAGAAATGCCAGACGGTCTCCGACAGACTTCTTGTCGGCCGGGTGGATGCAGTTGATTTCTCCTGTGTCATGGGTAGCCGCCATGCCGCTCAGTGGAATCATCTCGAGAGTCTGTGCCTGCGCCCACATCATATATCCCGCATCAGGAGCATCCGGATTGAAGTAACCGTATGGAGCTATCTGGGTGAAGTAGAACGGCATCTGATCATTCCCCCACTCCTGACGGAGCATCTTCACGAATGCCGGCTGCAGACGCTTGTACTGCTCGTATCGGGAGATGTTGTCGCATCCCTGATACCAGAGGAACCCGTGCGCCGTATATGATACGATGGAATGCAGCATTCCATTATACAATACGCCCGGGGCCTTCCATGCATATTCCTGCGGCCATGTCTTGGTGTCGAGATGGCTGAACGAGAAGTCATCCGAGAATTCCTTTCTCAGCAGTTCCGGGTTCATCCATGCCTCGATCGGAGAGCCGCCCCATGATGCGTTTATTATACCTACCGGCACACCCATGACCTCATACAGGCGCTTTGCAAAGAAATATGCTGTCGCGCTTGCCTCGGCCACGCCTTCTGGAGTATGCTCATACCATCTTGCCTCACATTCCTCCTGAAGTTCAAGAGACTTGATGCGGCTGAGATTGCATGAACGTATATGAACAGAAGGGTCGGCACCTAAAATAAGGTCGACCGCCCCTTCTACAGGCTGTCCCTGGAAGCCCCTCATGGTCATTTCCATGTTGGACTGTCCGGCACATATCCATACCTCACCGATGAGGATGTTCTTTAATGTTAACTTGTCACCGTCATTGAAAGTCATCTCATACGGACCTCCGGCTGACGGAGTGGCCACGCAGGCTCTCCATCTGCCGTTCTCGTCCGCATTGACGACGGTCTTGTCCTTGGACCACGTCGTTGTGATGACGACTCTTGCACCGGGCTCAGCCTTGCCCCATATGGCCGCTTCGCTCTCACGCTGAAGGACCATATTGTCTGCAAACACGGAAGGTAGCTCCACTTTTGCATCGAGCCTGCCGAATGCTCCGGCCAGCATCAAGATGACCGCAAGAAAACGTTTCATGAATTATAATACTCTCCAGCCGATGTCGCGGCGATAGAAAAGGTTGTCACACTCTATTGACTCGACAGCTGCAAGCGCCTTGTCGTGAGCCTCCTGGAGGTCTGCGCCGAAGCCTACCACCATGAGGACACGTCCTCCTGATGTGTAATACTTGCCGTCCTTGAGGGATGTTCCCATGTGGAATACCCTGATGTCCTCAGGAAGAGCATCGAGACCCTTGATCTCGTATCCCTTCTCATAGTCTCCAGGGTAACCCTTGGATGCCATCACGAAGCCCATTGTAACCTCCTTCTTCCACTCTATCTGAGGCATAGGAGTGTGGTCAGCCACTGCCGAGAAGATGTCATAGATGTCTGTTGCAAGACGTGGGAGCACAACCTCTGTCTCAGGATCGCCGAAACGGCAGTTGAACTCGATCACCTTAGGTCCCTGAGGGGTCTTCATGAGACCACCGTAAAGAACGCCGGTGAACGGACAACCCTCGGCAACCATTGCAGCTGCTGTCGGCTTCATCACATGCTCGAGTGAGAACTCAAGGTCCTCGTCCGAAATGATCGGAACCGGTGAGTATGCACCCATACCGCCTGTGTTAGGTCCCTTATCACCCTCGTATGCACGCTTGTGATCCTGCGAGAGAGTCATCGGATAGACCTCAAGACCGTCTACGAAGCACATGAATGAAAACTCAGGTCCTGTGAGGAACTCCTCAACCACGACCTTGCCCTTTCCGAACTTGTCGTCAAGAAGCATGTCCTTGAGGGTAGCGTCAGCCTCCTCAAGAGTCTCAGGGATAACTACACCCTTTCCGGCTGCGAGTCCGTCATACTTGAGAACTACAGGGAACGAACCCTTCTTCACATACTCGAGAGCTGCATTATAGTCCTCGAATGTCTCGAAAGCGGCGGTAGGGATGTTGTATTTCGCCATGAGCTGCTTTGCGAAGTCCTTGCTGGCCTCGATTGTTGCTGCAGCCTTTGACGGACCGAAGATTCTGAGGCCTGCTGCCTTGAATGCATCTACAACACCTGCTGCGAGAGCCACCTCAGGGCCTACTACAGCGAGGTCTATGCCATTCTCAAGTGCAAAATTCTTGAGACCCTCAACGTCTGTATCCTTGATTGCAACGCACTCGGCCTGGGCAGAGATACCCGCATTGCCAGGTGCGCAATAGATCTTTCCTACCTGCGGAGAGCGGCTGAGAGCGTCAACGATCGCATGCTCACGTCCACCGCCACCGATTACCAATACTTTCTTCATATATACATCTGTTATATTTACAATGTAAGTCTTGTCTTCGACCTCCTGGTTTATACCATGCAAACTGAGGATTGTTTCCATATTAATGCTTGAAGTGGCGCATTCCGGTGCAGAGCATTGTGATGCCGCACTCGTTCGCCTTGTTTACTGAATCCGCATCCCTCATGCTGCCGCCTGGCTGAACGATAGCCTTCACGCCGTACTCTGCTGCGAGAGTCACTGTGTCGTCGAATGGGAAGAAACCGTCAGAACCGAGAACGAGGCCTTCAGCCTTGATGTCCTTGCCTACCTCCTTGAGCGCAGCCTCGGCCTGCTCGAGGGCGATCTTTGCAGAACCGACACGGTTCATCTGGCCTGCACCGACTCCGAGAGTAGCACCGTCCTTAACCACTACGATAGCGTTGGATTTCACGTGCTTGACGATTCTCCAAGCGAAGTCAAGGTCTGTGAGCTGGCACTCGCATGGCTTCACCTCAGTAACGCACATGTCAGTTGTTACTGTCTTGGTCTCGATGTCCTGCTCCTGAACGAGGATACCGCCGTTCATGCTCACGTACATGTTGTGGCCACCCTGCTCCTTGCTCATGTCAACCTTGAGGAGGCGGAGATTCTTCTTTGTGCAGAGAACCTCGAGAGCCTCGTCTGTGAAGCTTGGAGCCATGATGATCTCGAGGAAGATAGGCTTCATGAGCTCTGCAACCTCCTTGTTGACCTCACGGTTAACAGCTACGATACCGCCGAAGATGCTGACCTTGTCTGCCTCATATGCCTTCTTCCATGCGTCAACCACGTCGGTTCCGATGGCTGCACCGCATGGGTTCATGTGCTTGAGACCTACGCAGAACGGAGCGTCAAACTCGCGTGCAATGTTGAGCGCTGCGTTTGCGTCCTGGATGTTGTTGTATGAGAGTTCCTTACCGTTGAGCTGCTCTGCAGTTGCGAGCGAGTAAGGCACTTTGTCAAGAGTTGCGTAGAACTTTGCGCTCTGGTGCGGGTTCTCGCCATAACGGAGAGACTGCTTGAGGTCGTACTCCAAGAAAAGCTTCTCGTTGAGACCGGCTGCCTTGCGCATGTATGTAGCGATCATCATGTCGTACTCAGCTGTGTGAGTATACGCCTCAGCAGAAAGCTGGAGACGGGTCTCCTTTGTTGTGTTTCCGGTTTCACGGATCTCAGCGATGATCTTTGCATAGTTCTCAGGGTTGCAGACTACAGTCACTGCGCTCCAGTTCTTCGCTGCAGATCGGAGCATTGAAGGTCCTCCGATGTCGATGTTCTCGATCGCGTCCTCCATTGTCACGTCCGGCTTAGCGATTGTCTGCTTGAAAGGATAGAGGTTCACGCACACCATGTCGATGAACTCGATGCCGTTCTCCTTGAGCTGGGCGATGTGACTGTCGAGGTCACGACGGCCAAGGAGACCTCCGTGTACTTTTGGATGAAGAGTCTTTACACGACCGTCACAGATCTCTGGGAAACCTGTGATCTCGCTGATGTTGATTACCTTAAGTCCTGCATCCTGCAGAAGCTTCATAGTTCCGCCGGTTGCGATGATCTCCCAACCGAGCTCCACCAAGTGACTGGCGAATTCTACCACGCCTGTCTTATCTGAGACTGAAAATAGTGCTCTCATTTCAATAAATCCTTATCTATAGTTTAACTTCAGTTCTTTTATAACCGTGCGACCGCAATTGCCGGTCGCACTATTTAATCTACGTTACCCTATCCCTAAATCCCTTTCCTCGGGAAAGGGACTTACCATCGCCACTGCGTGGCTCAAATGATGGAGAGGGCCAGTTTAGTAAATGAATTCTCCGAATTCTGAACGGATGATGAGTTCCTTATGGTCGCACTCCTCTACCCTACCTACAATCTGCGCGTCGATGCCGAAGCTCTTCGAAATTGCGATTACCTCTTCAGCATGCTCTGGCGAGAGGTATACCTCGAGTCTGTGGCCCATGTTGAATACCTTGTACATCTCTGCCCAGTCTGTACCACTCTGCTCGTGGATAGTCTTGAAGAGTGGAGGTACAGGGAAGAGATTATCCTTGATCACGCGGATGTTGTCGCCTACGAAGTGCAGGATCTTGGTCTGTGCTCCGCCTGAGCAGTGTACCATACCATGGATCTGCGGTCTGAGCGCATCAAGAAGCTTCTTCACCACAGGCGCGTATGTACGTGTAGGAGAAAGAACGAGCTTTCCTGCGTCAAGCGGAGAACCCTCTACGGCATCAGTCAGCTTAAGACCGCCGCTGTACACAAGCTCCTCCGGAACTGCCTTATCAAAGCTCTCAGGATATTTCTCTGCGAGGTATTTTGCAAACACATCGTGACGGGCGCTGGTAAGACCGTTGCTGCCCATTCCGCCGTTGTACTCCTTCTCGTATGTTGCCTGGCCATAAGAAGCAAGTCCTACGATCACGTCACCAGGACGGATGTTTGCATTGTCGATGACGTCGCTTCTCTTCATACGGCATGTAACTGTCGAGTCTACGATGATCGTACGCACGAGGTCTCCCACGTCAGCTGTCTCACCGCCTGTCGCATATACGCCAACTCCCATCTCGCGAAGCTCCGCGAGGAGTTCGTCTGTACCGTTGATGATCGCGCTGATCACCTCACCCGGTACGAGGAGCTTGTTACGGCCGATTGTCGACGACACGAGGATGTTGTCCACCGCTCCCACGCAGAGGAGGTCGTCGATGTTCATTATGAGAGCATCCTGAGCGATGCCCTTCCACACTGAAAGGTCACCTGTCTCCTTCCAATAGAGATATGCGAGTGATGATTTTGTGCCGGCTCCGTCTGCGTGCATGATGTTGCAGTACTCCGGGTCGCCGCCGAGAATGTCCGGAATGATCTTGCAGAATGCTTTTGGGAAGACTCCCTTGTCGATGTTCTTGATAGCGTTGTGCACATCCTCCTTGGACGCTGAAACACCACGCTGCATATACCTCTGGTTGCTCATATTTAGGTTTGTTTATAATATCGCGCAAATATAACAAAAAAAGAACGAGCAGACAAGATGCTATTGCTTGCCTGCCCGGTAGAGTTGCCATGAATTATAGAGATTGTGCCAGATGCTGTATAGACCGCCTACAATTGCCGTTTCAGGGGTCATGAAGGTGTAGCCCATCCATATGGCGAATACGGTGTTCTTCTGGCCCAGAGACTGGCCGGCCGTAACCGTGCGGACAGCCTTTCCCCTCGCCTCGACCTCGGGCGAGGCGTCTGGACGGCGCGGCTTGTAACGACTTCCGACAAAGCGTCCCACGACGAACTGCAAAATGCAGCATACCAATGATATAAGCGCCATATACATGAGCAGAGACACGCTCATCGTACTATGTACTATGGATTTGGTAGTAACAGTAATCGCAAGGGTCAGCGCGACGGCCCACAGATAGAAGGCCAGGTCAGGAACTCCAAGCAGTTTCTGATGGACTCGCGGTGCAAGATAACGCACCAGCCAGGCGGCAAGACACGGAAGGATCAGAAGCGGGAAAATCTTCGCGACAATCACGCTGAAGGCCGTCCAGAAGTCCATTCCCTGCATAGGGTGGATCATCGGGACTATCAGCGGAACAAGCACCGCCGTCACAAGGTTTATCAGCACCGTGTATGTCGTTATACCGGCCACATCTCCGCCAAGCTTGCGGGTCACCACAGCTGCTGCAGTCGCTGTAGGGCATATCAGACAGAGCATTGCACTCTCTATGAGCACGACCTTGTCGTGATAATCCCCAGGCATGACCTTCATCACCCAGAAGGCGAGAAAGCCAAGGCCCGTAAACAACCCTCCCTGCACCAGAAGCAGCCACCAGTGCCACCTGTGCGGTTTAAGGTCCTTCGGCTCTATCCTGCAGAATGTCAGGAAAAGCATCGAGAAGATCAGCAGCGGCTGCAGAGTGCTGACAAGTGCGCTCAGAAACGGTCCGACTTGGTGCACCGGCTCAGGCATGATATGGTACAAAAGATAAATGGATGCTCCCGTCACCATAGCGATGGGAAGCATCCAGTCCTTTATTGTCTTCTTTATATCCATTATCTGCAAATATACATTTTTTACCTTGGAGAATTCACAAGAAATCCTTCATTCAAAACAAAATTTACCAGGTGCGCGGAGTGCGCGTCATGCTGGACTTCGATCTGGCTGAACTTTATCAGGTGGAAACCAAGCGTCTAAAAGAAGCAGTCAGGAGAAACTGGGAAAGATTCGAGGGAGACGACTTCATGTTTGAACTCACAGAACAGGAGTATAACTCTCTGATAATCAGTTTGAGGTCGCAAATTGCGTCCTCAAAAGAAAGAGGAGGAAGACGCCACATGCCTTTTGCATTTACTGAACAAGGAGTAGCCATGCTGGCAAGTGTTCTCAGAAGCGACACCGCGATAATGGTCAACCGTTCAATAATAAGAGCGTTCGTAGCTATGCGCAACTATATCATGTCTACCCAGCATCTGGAATCCGAACTTGCCGCCCTTAAGGCCAAGCTGGAACTGCTAGAGAGGAATGACGAAGAGAACCTCGAGGCCATAAACGACCTTTCCGAAGATGTACGGAAAGAAATCGACAACATATACATGGCCATAGCGGCATTGTCGGTCAAACCGGCGGACGAGCCTGACAAACCATCCAAAAAGATCGGGTTTAAATAGACAAAAGCACAGAACCGGCGCGGTTCTGTGCTTTTGAACTATGATAGATTCCTCGACAAGCTCGGAATGACAGTCGTCAAACTCAAGCTGTCGAATTACTCCTCGTAGAGGTTTGTCGGATACTTGTGGTTGAAGCATGCGAGGCAGAGGTCGTCGCGCTTGCCGGCTGCGAGCATGCCCTCGTGAGAGAGGAATGCGAGAGAGTCGGCTTCAATGAGCTTGCATACTTCCTCTACCGAGTTCTTGTTGCTGATCAGTTCCTCTGGCGTATGTACATCCACTCCGTAGTAGCAAGTGTACTTAAGCGGCGCGCTGGCAATACGGACATGCACTTCCGTAGCACCGGCCTCGCGAAGCATCTTGACGATCTTGAGCGATGTGGTACCGCGTACGATAGAATCATCCACGATCACCACCCTCTTGCCCTTGACGATGGACCTTACCGGAGAAAGCTTCATCTTCACACCCTTCTCACGGAGAGACTGGGTCGGAAGGATGAATGTACGTCCTACATACTTGCTCTTGATCAGTCCCATCTCGTATGGAAGTCCGCTGGCCTCTGCATAACCCTGGGCCGCACTGAGGCTGGAATCAGGAACACCGATCACGATGTCTGCATCAGCCGGCGCCTCATGGAAAAGAATCCTTCCTGATTCTTTTCTATAATTATGCACATTGCATCCCTCGATGTCGCTGTCAGGACGCGCAAAGTATACATACTCCATGGCACACATGGCATGACGCTGAGTCTCAGCATAGAACTGGCTGCGGATGCCGTGGTGGTCGAGAGTCACGATCTCGCCCGGTTCCACGTCGCGGATGTACTCCGCTCCGAGCACGTCGAATGCACATGTCTCACTGGCAACGACGTAGCCATCACCAAGTCTGCCGATGGCTAGCGGATGGAAGCCGTACTTGTCACGGCATGCATAGATGCGGCGGCCTGTCATGACCACAAATGAGAATGCGCCGTCAAGCATATTGAGGGCATTCTTAAGAGAGTGGATACGAGGCTGATCCTTGTCGATGCCCTGTTTCTTGATAAGATGCGCAAGCACCTCGGCATCAGAGTTAGACTGGAAGAGACTTCCCCTGTCCTCCAGCTCGTCACGAAGCTGGGCGTAATTCACGATCTGGCCATTATTAGCCAAAGCGAAGTCACCTGAATTGTGGTGGAAGAGGAAAGGCTGAAGGTTCTCTGTTCCCTTGCAGCCGGCGTTGCTGTAACGGACATGACCGATCGCCATCTTACCAGGAAGCTTAGCGATAGCCCTCTCGTTAATCACCTCACTTACAAGACCTTCACCCTTTACTCTATGGAAGGTTCCCTCTGAGTCAACGGTCACGATACCGCAACCCTGCTGACCTCTGTGCTGAAGGGTGTGCAGGCCATAATAAGCAAGGCCTGCAGCATCCTCAACACCGTAGATTCCAAGCACGCCACACTCATGGTGGAGCTTGTCATCCCTGTATTTGTTACAATTACACATTTTGCTGTTCGTTTTATTATTCGCCTCTAAAGTAAGCTACCGCATTGAGGAAGAGCGGCTGCTCACGGGTGTCGTCATCAATGTTCTTGAAGAGGTTCTCCTCGAAGCGCTCGGTGTGTCCCATCTTTCCGAGGATCTGACCGTTCTTGCTGATGATACCCTCGATTGCGTAGTATGATCCGTTAGGGTTGTATGGGGACTCCATTGTAGGCTCCTCCTCGAGAGGATCCACATACTGGAATGCAACCTGGCCGTTTGCGAAGAGTTCCTTTGCAAACTCCTCGTTCACAACGAACTTACCCTCGCCGTGGCTCACTGCGATAGTGTGGAGGTCGCCGATGGCGAAGTCCTTCAGCCATGGAGAGTTGGTTGTGCCCACGCGGGTTGTCACCATCTGCGAGATGTGGCGGTTGATATCGTTGCGGAAGAGTGTAGGGCTGTCCTTAGTCACCTGACCCAGACGTCCGTATGGGAGGAGTCCTGACTTCACGAGAGCCTGGAATCCGTTACAGATACCGAGGATGAGGCCGCCGCGATCGATGAGAGCATGAATAGCGTCAGCGATCTCCTTGTTATTCAATACGTTTGCAATGAACTTACCGCTTCCGTCTGGCTCATCACCAGCAGAGAATCCACCGCAGAGCATGAGGATATGACACTCGTCAATGTTCTTCTTCATCTCAGCTATCGAGCGGAAGATATCATCTTCCGTGAGATTACAAAATACGCTCATGCGTACCTCTGCGCCGGCGTTGCGCCATGCCTTTGCAGAGTCGTAGTCGCAGTTTGTACCTGGGAATACAGGGAGATATGCGATAGGCTTCTCCACCGGCTCACCCTTGTACTTGAGATCTGCCTTCTTTGCCTTATAAGGCTTCACACCCTCCATTCCCGCAGGAACGAGCTTCTTATGGTATGCCTCAGCAGTATCAGGGTAAACCTCAGCGAACTTAGCGCCGTTTACAGCCATGAGCTCGAAGATGTCGAACTTGGTTCCGTTGATTGTGAGCTCGCTCTCCTCTCCGTCTGTAACCTCACCGATGAGGATTGCGTTCGGATAGTCAAGAGCCTCCTCAGCCTCGACGAGGATGGAACCGTAACCGTAGTTGAAGAGTTCCTTCTCGTCATACTTGATCTTCGCGTCAAGACCGTTACCGAATGACATCTTACAGATTGCCTCGGCTACGCCACCGAAACCGAGAGCGTATCCTGAAACGATGTTTCCTTCCTGGATCTGCTCGTGTACGTATGCCCAGTTAGCCTTGAGCTGCTCTACGTTAGGCATGTAGTTAGCCTCTGGCGTATGCTTGATCAGATAAAGCTTGTTGCCCTCATACTTGAGCTCTGGAGAAATCACCTGACCAGCGTCAACTGTAGTGATACCGAATGCCATGAGCATTGGAGGTACGTTGATGTTCTCGAATGTTCCGCTCATAGAGTCCTTACCTCCGATTGAAGGAAGACCGAACTCAACCTGCATCTTGAGGGCTCCGAGGAGGGCCGAAAGCGGCTTGCCCCAAGACTTACGGTCTGTCATGCGCTCAAAGTACTCCTGGTATGAGAAGCGCATCTTCTCGTATGAAGCACCGGCTGCAACAACCTTTGCACATGCCTCTACGACTGCGTAAGCTGCACCGTGGTATGGGCTCCAGCTTGCGATGAACGGATTGTATCCGAACGCCATGATCGAAGCTGTGTCTGTGTATCCGTCTGTAGGGAGCTTCTGCACTGAAACCTGAGTCTCTGTTGTCTGGAGCATACCTCCGAACGGCATGAGGACTGTCGAGCGGCCGATTGTCGAGTCGAACATCTCGATGAGACCCTTCTGTGATGTCACGTTAGGATCCTGGAGATTGTAGAACACCTTGTCCTTGAGAGTGTTGCCCTCAACTGTACGTACGAATGGATTCTTGGCCTCGACTGCACCAACGGTAGCCTTTGCATAGTGCTTTGCTCCTGCGCTGTCGATGAACTCACGTGAAAGGTCAACGATGACCTTGTCACCATAGAACATACGCATGCGCTTGCGGTCTGTAACGTCAGCGACATGTGTCACCTCAACGTTCTCGCTTGCGCAGTATGCCATCATGGCCTCCTTGTCCTTGGCCTCGATCACGACAGACATACGCTCCTGAGACTCGCTGATAGCAAGCTCTGTAGAGTTGAGTCCGTTGTACTTCACTGGCACGCGGTCAAGATAGATATCGAGTCCTTCGGTAAGCTCGCCGATCGCCACGCTGACACCGCCGGCACCGAAGTCGTTTGATTTCTTGATGAGCTTTGTCACCTCAGGACGGCGGAAAAGCCTCTGGAGCTTTCTCTCCTCAGGTGCATTACCCTTCTGTACCTCACTTCCGCAAGTCTCGAGAGACTCCTCAGTGTGCTCCTTGGATGAACCTGTTGCTCCGCCGACTCCGTCGCGGCCTGTGCGGCCTCCCATAAGGAGAACGACGTCACCTGGAGCAGGGCTCTCGCGGCGTACGCTGTCCGCCTTTACAGCTCCGACAACTGCACCGACCTCGAGACGCTTTGCGACATAACCCTCGTGGTAAACCTCGCGCACGTGGGTTGTAGCGAGACCGATCTGGTTACCGTAGCTTGAGTAACCGTGAGCGGCCTTGCGGGAGATGATGCTCTGAGGGAGCTTGCCCGGCATTGTATCAGCAACAGGGAGATAGATGTCACCAGCACCTGTCACACGCATTGCCTGGTAAACGTAAGCACGGCCAGAGAGCGGGTCGCGGATCGCGCCGCCAAGACATGTTGCAGCTCCACCGAATGGTTCGATTTCAGTAGGGTGGTTATGTGTCTCGTTCTTGAACTGGAGGAGCCACTTCTCTGTGGTCATCTCACCTTCGTCATTAACGATATCCACGTCAACATAGATGCTGCATGCGTTGTTCTCCTCGCTGACCTCCATGTCGTCGAGAAGGCCCTTAGCCTTGAGGTAACGGGCACCGATGCAGGCCATGTCCATGAGGTTGATGTCCTTGTTCTCACGGCCGAGTTCCTGACGGATCTTAAGGTAGAGGTTGAGTGTTCCGTCGATCTCCTCCTTGAGGAATGACTCCTCTACGTTGATGTCTTCAAGCTCTGTTGTGAATGTTGTGTGACGGCAGTGGTCACTCCAATATGTATCGAGGATGCGGAGCTCTGTCTCTGATGGGTCGCGGCCTTCCGCCTTGAAGTAGTTGACTACTTCGCGGAGGTCATCAGCATTCATTGCAAGGCCCATCTTCTTGCAGTACGGAGCAAGTTCCTCTTCTGTCAATGCTGTAAGGCCTACGAGAACCGGAACCGGAGTCACCTCAGGCTGCTCGAGGGCTGTGAGCTTCGAGAGGTCCTTCTCGCGAGACTCCACTGCATTGATGTAATACTTCTTGATCTTTGCGATCACCTCATCGGTAGTGTCAGCAGGGAGGATGATGAGCTTAGAGCTCTTGATGCTCACCTTAGCTGCAGGGTCGATAAGGCGGACACAGTCCACAGCTGACGCTGCACGCTGGTCGAACTGGCCTGGAAGGTACTCCACGGCGATGTATTTTGCGCCTTCGAGATCACACTCGTCGGTCACGCTGTCTGTAACGATCTCTCCGAACACGCTGTAGCGGCTCTTCTCGAGGAGGTCCTTCGAGAATCCGAAGAGGTCATACACGTTAAGAAGGCGAAGAGTCTCGAGGTCGAGCTGAAGGTTTTCGTTCAGCTCACTCAAGAGGCTGCGTGCCTCCACCTGAAATTCAGGATACTTTTCTACGTAGATACGATAGTTGTTCATATATTTGAGATAGATTGCTTCGGTTAGATTGTTGCGTCTAGCACCTTCTGTGTCTGCTCTGCCCTGAAGGCATCAAGCTTTGCAGAGAGCTCTGCATCTGTAAGAGCAAGGATCTGGGCTGCGAAAAGACCTGCGTTCTTCGCTCCGTTGATAGCCATTGTAGCTACAGGGATACCTGCAGGCATCTGGACGATCGAAAGAAGTGAGTCCATGCCGCCGAGAGCCTTTGTCTGGATAGGAACACCGATTACAGGAACTGTGGTCATACCTGCCACAACACCAGCAACGTGCGCTGCTCCGCCGGCACCTGCGATGATCACGCCGATTCCCTCAGCCTTTGCAGACTTTGCAAACTCACACATAAGGTCAGGAGTGCGGTGTGCGCTGATTACTCTCTTTACGACTTCGACCCCGAAACCCTCGAGGACATTGATTGCCTGTGACATGATTTCCAGGTCACTGGTCGATCCCATGATGATAGCTACTTTCATATTTTCTTATGTTAGATGTTCTGGTTTATGGTTTTCTCTCTTTGACTTCGAGCTGAGGTTGTGCGCTGCGCTCAAAGTTTTCTTATGTTAGATGTTCTGGTTTATGGTTTTCTCTCTTTCACTTTGGCTGTCCTTACCGCACATTATGCATCATGCACAATAAATCACGCAAAGATAAAAATTTTTGGGGATTATTACATAGTAATATCCATATGCATCAACTATTTTAAGAACCGCACTAAAACATGGTCCTTTGTGCACCCAGAAGCGCACTCCTACCCCACCCCGTCCACGTTTCGGGCCGTTTTTGTGGACGGCACTGCACTCCAACCACCTCCCGTCCACGTTTCGGGCCCCTTTTGTGGACGACACGCGACGGGGTGTAACAACTAACCAGCTGACGGACAAGAAATTACACGAATACCCTGCATGTCAAGGAAGGCAGGACACTTTGCTAAGGCTTTGACATACAGCGCTTTGTGTATCTCGCCTTCATGTAAACCACGATTCCCCGTCCACGTTTCTGGGCGTTTTTGTGGACGATAAGTTTTTGGAGCAGGCCTTACAGTGTCCGTGGCGGACAACTGCCTGTGTATAAGGGAATTGTTGAATATCCTTGCCGCAAATGGGGAGCAAGGAGAATATGGAAGTGATTGATGGGCAGAAAGTTGCGCACCAGGGGTACGGTATTCTATGGAAGAGGTTGCAAGGGCAGGGACATTCGAGGCGCGAGCACAAAAAAGCAGCTCCGTTTCCGAAGCTGCTGAGAGATAATCATATAGCCTTATTATCTATATAGGATTTCCATGCTATGAATCTTACTCCATGGACCAGCTGCAGTATATGAACTATTCATAGTAACAGAGCAACCAGAAGGTGTAAAGGTTGAACTTCCAGAAAGGTTATAGTTTTCTCCTTTATTTTGCTTACCACTATTCTGCTTTATTATTTCTGTTCCGTTAATTTTCACGGTAAAATCTGTTCTTATCCAACCAATAAAATTTAACGAACACAGTGTCACATTTGTATTGACTTTTATGTTTACATTATTCGGGATAACAAACGCCATCTTAGATGTAGCAGTACACTCACCAGAACCAGACACACCTCCGAGCTGAATTGAACCATTACTATATTCACAGTTCCACGATGCCAACTCCCAATCAGACTCAACCATACTTGGAGCCTTATACGGCAGACCAGTGATGTGGAGGCTTTTTGGAGGGCAGGATTTGGTTACGCCGTCGAAAGTCACGACGCTTGAGAGAGTGTATGCTCCCCACTCGCTTACATTGTACTGCGAAGTAGACAAGTATGTGCTTGCCTTCTTATTTACAGATCCGGAAAGTGAAGTCTCCGAACCTGACGGCTGCTTCAGAGTAACTGTGCATGAGGACATCTCAAACTGTTTCAGCACCTCATCAGAAATGCTTACCGAACACTTGATGTCATACATCGACTCCGGAGCGCAGTTGTTTGCTGCTGAGATGTTTCCTTCGAGGTATTTGCTGTATGAAGTATAGGCTGAAGCAGATACTGTGAAGGTCGGTGCTGGGACTGTCACGTTTACTGTCTTGGTTTCGGCCACTCCGTTGAGGGTGTAGGTATACTCCACAACGTATTCGCCCTGAGGGACATAGGTCATGCCGTTAGCGACTTCCATAACCTCAGTGGCTGAAGCTGACGACTTCGAAATCTTACGGTACTCTACACCGTTCTTTGTCATGCTTGCTGTGAGGTTCTCTACATAAGCTTCCATTCCGGATGGAAGGCCAGGAGTGAGGGTCACCTTTGTTCCGGTCAATGTACCGCCACTGTATGTATGCTCTGCCTTAGCGCCCGGCTCGGCCTTGAAGTCGATCACACCGAGGTTCTTCATTGCAGCTGCCTCGACTGTAAAGCTCTTTGAAGACACCTTCGAGTATGTCGCGCCATTCTGCGCAGTCACAGTGATGCTGAAGCCATTAACCTCACCAGGAGCCACTACAAAGTAGAATGTGCTGCCGGCAGCGAAGTCACCGGACATGCTGACCGAATTGGTACCGTCTGCAACTGACTCCACATTGAGGCCGTCCTTTGAAATCACAAGGTCACCAGCAAGCGATCTGTTCTCAGCCTTGAAGACAACGTTCTTCACAGCGGAGATGCGCTGCGGCACAGTGAACTGGATAAGGCCACATACATTGTCGAACTTGATACCTTCAACGCTCTCCTCGCCTACTTCCTTGACACCGTAAGCCACTGAGATGTTATGCTCCTCAGCGAAAGTGCCTGCTGCAGATGTCTGTGCGGCAGGGAGCGTCACAATGATATTCGAAGCGTCGATGCTCTTTGCGCATGAGTATGGGTACACGGCGTAGAACTCTGTAGTCGCTGCGCCGACGAGTCCCTCGAATACGGCCGAGGAGCCCTCGACTGAAACGGCTGTGAACCTGTTCGGATAATTTACATTGTCAAACACCGCGATCTCATCATCTGAGGTCCAGTTGACAGTTGTGCCCTGGAGTGATGTCTTTGTCATCTCACCTGTTGTTAGGCAAAGCGGTACGAGTTCCTCTGCCGGCTGCGGTCCCACAACCTCCGGAGTCACATTATGCTCCTCATATGAGCATGACGACGCTGCAGCGATAGCGAGTGCAGCCAAAATGATATTTATCTTCTTCATGATTTTCCAGAATTTAGAGGTTAAACTTACCAAAGGTCTTCAGGGTTGCCGTCATCACCGACAAAACCACCATGTTCAGAACCAAAGACACCTCCGCTCTGGCATAAGAGTCCTTCCGGACAGATCGTGACGATCGTCACTTCGGGAGTCTCATAGACGCTCCCCTTCAGACTTGCCATCGACAAGCCGTTTAACGTTTCATTCATCTTAATTAATCGGTTAAAAATCTACATTACTCGTCTCAATCCGAGCAAAAACAGACAAATTTAAGAAGAAGATTTTTCAATTTTTCGCTTTTTATAGCAAAAGGGCGCTTTTATATTAAAATAAGCGACGATTTTACTAAAAACCGTCGCTTAGAATATAAATGCCGCCAACTATTATGAAGCAGGAACAACCACCGGAATATCTTCCTCAAACAGGCCCAATCCACTTATCACATAGCGCACATGAAGGATATAGCTTCCTGCAGGGACAACATTCTTATTAATGTAGACCAACGTCAGATACGGGAACTCCATGGTTCCGAAATTTCTGTCCATGGATATGATTCGATATGCATCCGCAATCTGTCCGGATTTTGAAATATATCCCTCAACGCTCTCCACATATTGCTCCATGCCGCTCAGAAGTCCGAGATCAAACCATATATTCGTGCCGGTATGGGCACCTGACGAATATAGATGCTCGACATGGATATTAGGAGTCAACACAATCCTCACCTCTCCAAGGTCCCTGATGACTCCTGCCTTGGCTTCGAAACTCTTTTCGGAACTGTTGGTCAACATGACTCCGGAAGCATCCCTGACGGTCAGGCTGAAATCCCTAATCTCCCCCGGACTTACAACAAAGTAATATGTCTTTCCGCCCTTGAGATCACCTTTCAGCGTCACGGAATTGCCGGCAGGTGCACCATCGGCAACACCAAGAAGGCGTCCCTCGGCCTTAGAGTACACCAGAGTGCCGGCCAGAGGACGATTGCCGGCTGTGAACGTCGCCTCAACTATACTTGTAAACATCGAAGGTATAGTGAATTTCAGCAGCGCACATGTATTCCTGAACATCAAGCCTTCAGCCTTTACGGCATCTACTGTCTTGACGCCATGCGCAACCGATATATTCAGATCCTCAGCAAAAGTACCCTCCTCAGCAGTCTGCACCGACGGAAGATTCAGAAGAATATTGCCCTGATCCGCAGAGACTGCGCTGGAATATGGATACACCGCATAGAAATCCGTTGTCCTGGCCACAACCTTACCTTCAAACACAGCACTGAAATTTTCGACAGACACTGCGTCGAACTGATTCCGGTAATGCAGGTCGTCGAAGACAGCGATCTGATCGCCATCAGTCCACCTGACTGCGGTACCGTCAAGCACAGTCTTCGTCTGTCCCCCTGTCGTGATGGACAGAGGAGCGAACGCCGGCGGGACGGTCTCATGAGTACATGAGGACAGCGCCAGGGCCATTGCTATTATTATTCCTGATCTTTTCATAGCTTAAAATTCAGAAAAGACTACCAGATGTCGCTTGAGCTTCCGGAATCATTGGTAAAGCCGTCATGATCCGCACCTACCGAAACAGGGGGCTGAAGAAATGCGACAGTCTCCATCATGGTCGACGTTCCCTGAGACACCAGAACCACTACCTCGGTCTCTACGTAGACCTGCGGCGCAACGATCCTTATGCTACCTGTCTTGTCATCCTTTCTGGAAATGATCGCAATCCAGCCATTCGAAGCCAGGACTGCCACCTTCAGCTCTCCCGAGCCCTGAGCTTCATACGTAATCGTACGTTCAGCACCCGGCTGGAAGGCCATCGGTCCGGCAAGTTCGTTTGAATCCTCATCGTAGAACCTGATGCTCATCTCCTTGTACTTAGGAAGCTGAATAACGGTTCCGTCTGCCAATGTCAGGATCACATAGTCCGGATCCGAAGCATCGACACCCTGGAAGAACGAATCACCGTCCTTGCCAGTCTCGCCCTGTGGACCCTGTGGGCCTTCGGGGCCTTGTGAACCTTCAGGGCCTTGTGGGCCCTGAGCTCCCTGAGGACCTTCATTACCGGTTGCCTGACCTATTTCAATCCAGCTTGCACCATTGTCGTATGAAACATACCACTTGCCGGCCTCTATCTTCAGCTGCGGCGTAACCGCATCCTTTCCATCGGCTCCATCAGAGCCATTAGAACCGTCAGAGCCATTCTGGCCGTCAGTTCCGACTGCCTTGATCTTATTGCCGGCCTCATCTTCGAGCCACTTGCCACCTACAGTCCAATAGTAGATGCCGTCTGTATGCATGGCAACACCTATTACCGGAGTGTGACCATCAGCTCCGTCCTTACCGTCTTCGCCGTCGGCGCCATCCTGACCTGGAGCACCGTCCTGGCCCGGAGCGCCGTCCACGCCATCCTTTCCATCCTGGCCGTGATAAATTTCCACATCGCCGCTTTTGCTGAAACTGATCGTATATCCGATGATCTTTCCTTCTTCATAAATTGGAGTCACCCCGGTTACATAATCATTGTCCTGAAGGGCATTTACTATGGTCCGGAGCGCCTCTATATTGGAATTCACCTGAGTCTGGAGGGCCTCGAAAGCATACCATGTAGGCAGTTTGATCTGCGTTCCGTCTGTCAGGGTAATGATGATGTAAGACGGATCAGATGTACAGTCTACATCCTGGAAAAACGAATCTCCCTTGTCGCCTTTGTCTCCTTTATCTCCCTGTGGACCCTGTTCTCCCTGCGGACCCTGAGGACCAGTCTCGCCCTTGTCTCCGGTTGCCTGACCAAGACAGTCCCATGTCCGGCCACCATCTACCGATATGTACCACTTACCATCCTCGATATTCAGCTGTGGAACAACCGCATCCTCGCCCGGTTCGCCCTGAGGGCCTTGTGGACCGGTCTCTCCTTGTGGGCCCTGTGGACCTGTCTCTCCCTGTGGGCCCTGTGGACCTACAGCACCATCCACACCAACTGCCTTTATCTTGTTGCCGTCCCCGTCAGTGAGCCACTCTCCGTCGAGAGTCCAGTAATAGATTCCATCAGAATCCTTCTTCACACCGATCTGCGGTGTGTAGCCGTCCTTTCCGTCTGCGCCGTCGGCACCATCCGCACCGTCAGCACCGTCCTTGCCATGATAGACAGTGATGGTTCCGCTCTTGTCAAAAGTGATCCTATAGCCTACTTCCTTACCGTTCTCAACAACCGGCACAACCCCTGTGACATAATCCTTTGCCTGAAGTGCAAGAATCATGGTCTGCAGCGCCTCGATATTGGCGTTGGTCTGGTCACAGAACGCATCCAGGCGCTCATTGATTTCGTCGATCTCCTTATGGATCTGCGCAAGCTCATCCCTATAGATATTCTCGCAGCCCACCAGCAGCAGACCTCCCAGGAGGATAATGTTAAAAATCTTCTTCATAAAAATGGTTAATATTCGTCAATATATTCTTCCTGATTCAGCCCATACATCTTTATCAGTACGGATATCTCAGGGTCCAGGTTCCCTCTATACACATACGACGGATTCTGCTTGCAAGAACGCACATAGCACTCCACCGCCTTATCCAATTCGCCTTCGCGGGAATAGAGAATCGCCATCAGATAATTCACCTCAGCCGTCTTCTCCATCTTCGAAATGATCTTCATGGCATTCCTGTTCCTGTCCATTCCCATATACGCAACTGCCGTATTGAAATCCTCATAGGGCCTGAGCAACGCAAGAGCCGCCTCATAATCCATATCCCTAAGAGCCTGAACTCCACGCATATACGTACTATCAAGCACAGTAGTATGAACTGTATCCTTGACCATGCCTTTCCTGTGCAGATAGAAATTGAACTTCACGGTACGCAGCTGAGGGTAAAGAGCATCCCTCATATACTTATAGTAATCATCCGAACGCATCCTGCCCTCACGCGCATCAGGATCCTTGGTCTTGAAACGCTTGAAGAAGAGTTCCTTCTGATCCACATTCATGACGACATCATCCTCGACAAGAGCATGCAGGTCATCCCAATTTTCCGGAATACACCTTGGAGTAAAACGGATCACATCAACCTTCCTTGTCTGCTCCATGACCGTACCTTCAAGGTTCATGGAAACACCTGCCGCCTCAACTAAAGAATCGGCATAATGACGCATATACGATTCAAAATATCGGGAAACCGACTCCGAACGTCTCTGGGCAAGCCTTCCGTTGAATTCATAACTACCCTCAGGAGAAGCAGTCGCACTGACGACGATCGAGTCCAGGTCAAAGATCTCATTTTCAAGCAATGATGCCAGAGTCGCCTCGATACGTCTGATTCCTGCAGCATTGTCACCGAGCTCGGGACGTACATCCGCCTTACCAACCTCAAAGTCAATACGACATTCGGTGTTGGCTGAGGCTCTTCGCTCCACCACTCTGGTCAGATAGCGCTCGGTATTATCCACAAACGCCGCAATGGAGCTGATATAGAAGGCCAGAGGTTCACTGCGCGGCACCTCATACAGCCTTACGTCCTGCTCATAAATCTCACCAGACAAGACAATATCTGCCCTGCGGAGTTTCGGACGTGCATTGATCGTCTGTACATAGTTATAGATGAAATCTCCCTCACTGGTCACCATGACCGTATCCAGACGGACACCTTCAGTTACAATCGGAGACTTCACATAGCGCGCATACATCTTGTCCTTACGGGCTTTGCGGCGCTCGTTCATATTCTTTGCGAACTTATTGGTATAATGGTCGATGGCCTGCTGTTCGCTGACGCCGTATGCACTGAGGAATTCCTCATCACTGACATAAGTAGAATCGGTCTTGAACGCATACAATGCAGGTATGTTCCTCTTGAGGAATATCTCCAGTTGGCGGACGTTGATGAATGCGGTGGAATCTTCCACGATTCTAGAGAGGAACCTATCATACTGTTCGTATCCCCTCAACTGAGCCTTTCTGTATGCCGCACCTGTGATTATGACAGGCTCAAGCCGTATACTGTCTTCAAGGACATACATGTCGGGATAGAACCTGAGCTGCCAGCGGCTGTCGCGCATTGAAGCCGGGACGATAACCTGAAACGCCAAGTCTACTTTTCCCTTTCTTTCAGCAATGTTTCTGAAACGCGCAGTGACCATTGCTGCATCAAGCACGTCCGCAGCCACCATCTCTCCCGTCTCATCATCCCTGACGGCCTTCATTATTATGATTTCAGTACCGTCATCATCCTTGAACTTGAGCGTATCACGAGATACCTTCTCATTCTTTATCTCAGGCACAAAACTCTCCTGTCTGCCAAGACTGAGCTGAGCCGAAGGAGCTTCACCTTTGCGTAGCTGGACAAGCTTCTTCTGGGTCGAACATGAGTAAGGAACTAATGAAAGCAGTATTAAGGCTGGTATATATAATAATGGTCTTAAAGTTTTCTTCATGGATTAAAAGACATACATCACCGATACGGAGATGTCATTGAGTGCAACAAAATTCCCTGGACCGCTACGGCGCACCTGCATACAGTCTGGACAGCAGTACAAAGTGTGCTCAAACCTTCGGCCGCCCCATACTCCGGCACCGAATTCCAGATTGACCCTCTCATGTAACATGAGCGTGTATCCGAATGACAATCCGGCACCTATGGCCTTACCTGTATCAAGAGCATGTCTCCACACACCTGTCTCAGAATATCCGGTATATTGAGCCTGAGCGCCTACCCACCAGCCGGAATAAACGTACCACGGCCAATATCTGAAGCCCGCATAAGCTGTAGTCTGCTTATTATACAGATCCAGATCCGACTCACGTGTCTTGAAGCTCCATGGATTAAACTTAGCACCTGCCTGAAGCGAAAAATGACGATGCAAACTCACACCGGCCTCAAAATTTGCCGTGCCAAGATATGCCCAGTCGACCAGATCGGTAGACAGGGCCACACTCGTCTTCCGCTCCTGGGCTGTCATCTGAAATGTGCAGGTGATGACAGACAGCAGCAGGATAATGGTTAAAAATCTTTTATTCATCTTTTCGGTCAAAAAAGTAAATATCGACCTATGGATTCATCAGGTCGACATTTACAAAGCCATTTATCTCCTGCATCAACTCAACGGATGCTAGGGATTTGCGTTTTATCGCATCTGAGGCATCAGGGGCATCAGCTGCCGCCCGGTAAAAATTTATGGCTTCACCGAAGCGGCAGTTGCGCCTTAATTCTTCTGCCTTGTCAAGTAATTCCTGTGCTGTCATTATACGAGTCCTGAGAAGCCCATGAATGCCATAGCGAGAATACCTGCGGTAACAAGAGCGATAGGAATGCCCTTGAATGCCTTAGGCACATCGTTGAGCGAGAGCTGCTCGCGCAG
>JAGBSL010000004.1 GCA_017631875.1 Bacteroidales bacterium
ATAACCGATTACTTCCATCGTAAAATGATTATTTTCTCCGAGTCTGCCTGTCCTTTGGTACTTATGGTTGAAGTATAGGCTGTAAGGGCGGCGGAAGTTATACATGAATTCTTCCGGTGCAGATGTCTGTACAGCCTGATGGGTGTGGGTCGACATGAATGATTCGGCCAGACCAGTTGAATCCGTCTTGTACAGCGCCAGCGCGAAATAATTGAATCCCATGTGATAGTCTTCCTGATCGCGGAATATGCTTTCGTCGCCTCCTGACAGGCATAGGTGATATGTCTTTTTCATCTTAGATAAATGTTTTGTAGACCATCGTGACACAAAATGGCAGTTCCTTGTTACGATGGTGGTCTTTTTGTTCGGTTTTCAATGTTTTTGCGCACCATCGTGACACAAAACGGCGATTTCATGCAACGATGGTTGTGAGGACACTGGTTCTGCAGAGGAATTCTTGAGTTATGTTGTGTCTGTTGGTTGAGGGTACTTGGTTCGGCATGGTGCTGGCCGGGTAGTGTGTCATAGGATATTCTGTCGGTCGAGGAAGCGGTAGGCGGCGGCTTCGGAGAGGTGCTCGGGGAGGATGTCCGGTGCTCCGGCCAGGTCGGCGATGGTGCGGGCGAGCCTGATCATGCGGGAGCATGCTCGGGCGGACAGACCCATGCGCTCGATGAGGCGCTCCAGCAGTGCCTTGCAGGCAGGGGAGAGGGGGCAGAACAGTTCCGTCTGGCGGTTGTTCATGGCTGCATTGCAAAAGATGTCCTCTCCGCTGGCGGCAAACCTGTCACGCTGCACCTGACGGGCCCGAACGACACGCGCGGCAATCTCTGCACTGGACTGTCCGGGCTTCCTGTTCACAAGCAGCCGCGCATCCACTCTTGAGACCATGAGCTGAATATCGATTCTGTCCATGATTGGTCCTGACAGTTTGGAAAGATAGGAAAGTCTCTGCCCCGGTGTGCATGTACACCTGTCTCCATCTCCATAATACCCGCATGGACATGGATTTGTCGCAGCCACGAGCATGAAGTCAGCAGGATATTCCACCTTGGACTTGAGCCTTGAAATTGTGACTTTACGGTCCTCCATCGGCCCTCTGAGCACTTCCAGCACCTTTTTCGGTGCTTCGCAGAACTCATCAATGAACAGCACTCCATTGTGTGCAAGTGATATTTCCCCCGGCATGATGTTGTCTGATCCGCCACCCAATAGAGCTGCTACCGACGCGCTGTAATGAGGCGCACGGAAAGGACGCGCCCTCATCAGCCCGCCGTTCCGCCCTCCTTTGCCGGCAACAGAGTATATCTTGCTGGTCTGGACAGATTCTTCAAGAGACATCGGAGGCAGGATGCCGGCCATCGCTTTCGCGAGCGAGCTCTTTCCCGATCCTGGCGGACCTATCATTATTACGTTATGTCCACCGGCAGCCGCAATCTCCAGTCCTCTCTTCGCTGCATCCTGTCCCATGATTTCCGAAAAGTCCATAACATCCGTTGAGGACTCGGATACCAACGGTTCCGCTGACAATGGCATAATGTTTCTGACCAGCAGGTCCTCACAGATCTCTTCTCCGCTGAGTATTCTGAGCACGTCATGAAGTGTGCATACTCCATATACATTGATTCCTTCGTACTCAACTGCCTCTAAAGCAGATTCCTGCGGAAGAATGCATCCCGTGAGTTCTTGCTTTCGTGCAAGTTCTACAATCGGAAGCGCCCCCGGCACCGCCCTGATGCTTCCGTCAAGCCCGAGCTCTCCCATGATCATGAACTTTTCCAGAAGCGGGAGCTCCCTCTGCCCAGAGGCGGCAATTATTCCCAAGGCAATGGGCACATCATATCCGCTGCCTTTCTTGTGCATATCTGCAGGGGCAAGGTTGATTACGATCTTCTTTCCCGGAATACGGAATCCCATAGACTGCAATGCCGTTATTGTCCTTAGCAGACTCTCCTTTACGGCTGCGTCTGCCAGTCCGACCAGGTGAATACCCAATCCCGGAGCGATGTCAATTTCGACTGTTACCGCAACGGCCTCGATTCCGATGCATTTTGCGCTGTGAATGTTGATTAGCATGGCGTTTCCTTTTTGCACCAAATCTTGTAATTCCGGCTGAGAACTTGTTAAAGAAAAAGAAAAATGTGGCGAAATTCGGACTTTAAAATTTATTTTAATGGCTATAAAATTTATTTTTAAGTCCAAAACCGACATTAAAACAAATTTTAATCTCCGAAAACTCGTAGATTTGCACCCATGAAGAAGTTTTTCGAAGCAATTGGCAGATATTTCCTCTTTCTGAAGATGGTTTTCAGGAAGCCGGAGAAGTGGAGGATATTCTGGCGTCAGTTCATAAATGAGGCGGATAAGCTGATTATCTCGTCAATCCTGCTGGTGGGTGTGATCTCCATATTCATCGGCGGTGTGCTTGTTATCCAGACAGCATCCAATCTTGAGAACCCTATCATCGACAAGATGTATATCGGATACATGGTAAGAGAGAGTCTTATCCTGGAGTTCTGTTCTACTATGGTCGCCCTCATCCTTGCAGGAAAGATGGGCTCGAACATATCTTCCGAGATCGGAAGCATGCGTATCACCGAGCAGATTGATGCCATGGACATGATGGGTGTCAACTCTGCAGGTTTCCTCGTGTTGCCAAAGGTAGTGGCTTCGACTATCCTCAGTCCGCTTCTCATGCTTCTCAGTCTTGCACTGGGACTTGTCGGAGGATGGATTGTGGTGGAGGCCACCCAGATTATCCCTACAGCCTCATATATTACCGGTATCAAGGCCTTCTATAACGGATTCTATATCTTCTACAGCTGTTTCAAGATGTCTCTTTTCTGTTTCATGATATCTTCGATCGCAGCATTCAACGGATATTATGCCAAGGGAGGATCGCTCGGAGTAGGACGCTCAAGCACCCAGGCTATCGTCACTGTCAGCATACTCATCCTTCTTATGGACCTCATAGTAACCCAGCTCATGCTGTATTAAATCCAGACAGAAATGATAAAGGTAGAACATCTATATAAAGGATTCGACGGCGTCCAGGTACTGAAGGATATCAGCGTGGAGTATAAGCCGGGCATGTGCAACATGATCATAGGAGCCAGCGGTTCGGGAAAGACCGTCCTGCTGAAGAACCTGATAGGCCTCATGGAGCCGGATCAGGGACGGATCATCTATGGTGACAAGGACCTCACATCCATGTCATATGAGGAGAAGAGAAGCATAAGGAAGAAGATTGGTATCCTGTTCCAGGGCAGTGCACTTTTCGACTTTGCGACAGTGCTGGAGAACGTGATGTTTCCGATGGAATTCTTTACCGACTGGTCGGCGGCGCAGAGGAAGGAAAGGGCTCAGTACTGCCTGGAGAAGGTAAATGTCATAGGCTCTGACAACAAGTATCCTAATGAACTCAGTGGTGGTATGCAGAAGCGTGTGGGTATCGCCCGGGCGATTGCGCTGAATCCGGAGTACCTGTTCTGTGATGAACCGAACTCAGGACTGGATCCGTACACATCGATCCTGATCGACCGTCTGATCAGTGACCTGACAAAGGAGTTCAACATGACCACAGTTGTCAATACGCATGACATGAACTCCATACTTGAGATAGGAGACAAGATCGGCTTCATATCGAAAGGAGAGCTGCTGTGGCAAGGAGACCGCCATACGATACTTCAGACAGACTGCCGGGAACTTAGAGACTTCGTTTGTGCCAACACATTGGCGCGTAACATAATTGAAGGTGGGAAATGATCCCACCTTTAGTCATCATGCTTTTAAGAAAAGCATGGTGACCGGTCCGGGTAGGACCGAAATACCCCATAGGGGTGATATGCGATAGCATATCGGGGGTTTATAGATATAATTTTAAGCCGACTTCGAATCCGAGCATGAGCGGTTGTGCGCTTCTGATGCTGTGAGGCTGCCCGTTGTCGAAATAGTATCTCAGACTCGGGTCAATATAGAGTCCAAGATGTTTACTGAGCTTGAATCCGACTCCGATTCCGACATTTGCGGACCACTGGAATCCAGAAACTTTCTCCTTGTGAATGATAGATGTATTCAGAACCGAATACTTGTCTGATACGCATTTCTCCACAGTGCCTCCAGCGTAGGCATAGAAGTTTACATTGCGGTTGTCGACGATATCGTAGTATGCGTTGACAGGTATACCGATGTAGTGCTGGGTGTTCCTGATGTCAGATGCTGTCGAATTCTCGATGACTCCTGCGGCGTTAACCTTTGTGTATGTTCCGGAGAACTTGCGTGAAAGCATTGAGTAGTTCACTCCGGCTCCAATAGACCATTTGGGTGAAAGTCCGATCCGGACTCCAGCTCCGAATGACAAAGGGATGTCGTATGCGGAGTTTGTGCTGGTCTGCTTTACTCCTGTTGTTGCAGGACCCGGATTCGGATCAGGTCTTTTGAATATGCCCTTGTTGCTCTCGTTCTGCGCGGCGTTGGTTCCTGTAAGTCCCGAAAGGACAAATGAAACGTCCCTCTTCCTGACGGGATCATCGATATCTGCCCATTCGTCCTTCCACTCTGCAGCTGCTTCTGTATGGTCGGACTTTTTCTCATTAAGTCCAGTATGTTCATCTGTCGCCAATTCAGGCTCTTCTTCAATCTCTGCCGGTACTCTGACATCTGATACTGGAATTTCTGTCGGAACTGTATCTGCTTCAACGGTATTTTTATTCACAGTCTCTACCTTTGCCACATATACCATCTCCGGAATGATGTTTTCTGTCGTATCTGTATGAATGGCAGGATTGTTCTCCACCACAGCAATCATGTCGTAGTCCTCGGCCCCCGGCACTATATCCGCACCGTTGTCATTAGGAAGTACCAGCAGCATGGCTGCAACAGCAGCAGCCACCGCAGCGCCTACGCCGGCGCGTCTGAACCACAGCGCCACGACCTTGCCTCGCGCCGCTTTATCCAGACCGGCGGACACGCCTTCCCAGACGTTTGCCGGAACCTCTTCCTGTGCGCCTTCAAGGATGCCCTTAAAATCTATATTGTCCTTTTCGTCAAACATTTTCAATCTCCTTAATTTTCTTCTGCAGCCACACTCTCGCTCTGCTGAACTGTGTTCTGGATGTCGTCTCGCTGATTCCCAGCATCTCTGCGATCTCCTTGTGGGAGTATCCTTCGATCGCGTACATGTTGAATACCGTCCTGAACCCCGGAGGAAGCGAAATGACCACCTTCATCAGCTCCTTGTATCCTATGTTCTGCGTCTGCGACACCGTCTCCGCCTTCATGCCTCTGACAGCCTCCAGCTCCTCGCTCATCTTCAAGGCATCCTTCTTTCTCAATGACATGAGTGCCGTCGTGACAAAGACTCTTCGTGCCCATCCTTCGAAGGAACCTTCTCCCTTGTAATCCTTCAACTTCGTGAACAGGGTTATGAATCCGTCCTGAAGCACGTCCGCTGCCTGATCACGGTCTCCGATGTATCGGATACATATAGGGAACATGCGTGGCGCCAGACGGTCATACAAGACCTTCTGGGACTTCCGGTCGCCGTCAATGCACGACCTTATGAGTTGTAAATCAAATAATTCCGCCACTGTTCTCTGTTGTGGGTCCCGAAGGTTTGCCTTTTCAGCTGCGCCATCATAGATGCAGATCGGGCCCTATTGGTTGCACCTTGGACACATTTTTCCCAAAGTTGTGCATTTTTCCCGAATTAGTGTGTTATTTTTGTATGTTTTTGTAACCTATCAATCCCTTTGGTCGATGAGAAACTTTATCAGGAGCGCGGCTCTTATTTATATGATGTTCATCAGCCTCTGCCTTGCGGCGCAGGCTCAGGATTCACGCAGCTATGAAAACCTTGTGGTCACGGGAGCTGACCTGTATAGCAAAGGGGAGTATGATTCAGCGAAGGCTGTCCTGATGAATGTTGTAGAGAATGATCCTTCGAATGATGCTGCTCTGTATTATCTGGCGATGATCGCCGCACATGATAACGACAAGGAACTCGCAGAAATGTATTTTCAGGCAGCTGCCGCCCTTGATCCCGGTAATTTCTGGTACAGATATCGTCTGGCCAAACTTTATTCTTTGACGGACCGTCAGGAACTGGCAATCGACATGTACGAGAAGATGCTGAAGGATTTTCCGAAGGAGAAGGATGTGTATTTTGAACTGGTGGAGATGTATGTGGCTCAACGTGAATATCAGAAGGCTCTTGATGTAATAGACGAGATTGATGATGTCATAGGTGTGACTGAGTCCCTTGTCATGTACAGGTTCAATATCCTCAGGATTATGGATAGGGCCGAGGAAGCCTACGAGTCTCTAAAGAAATACAACAGCAGGTATTCTTCTCCGTATGTGCTGACTACGTTAGCGGATTATGAAATGTCCATGTACAATGACTCGACTGCGCTGGCGTATTACGATGAGGCCTTGAGTCTTGTTTCAGATTATGCGCCGGCTCTTCTGGGCAAGGCGGAGACGTTGAGGATAACCAGAAGATATGATGAGTATTTTTCTGTCCTCAATGAATTCCTTGGCGGACAAGGTGCCTCTATCGATGATAAGGCGGATTATCTGATGGCAGTGCTTAAGAGGACAGATCCTAAGTTCATCCGATCGTTTCTTTCAAATCTGGATGAGGCTGTAATCAAGACAGTTGAGGCCCATCCGAAAGACAGTCTGGCGCTGCAGACTGCCGCCATATATTTCTATTCGACAGAAAGGAATGACCAGGCCGAAGTTTATTTCAGAGAGAATGTTCAAGAGTATCCTGAGAGTTACGGTGCAGCGGCCGATTATATCGAGTTCCTGATGTATGCGGATAAATGGGAAGCCCTTTCGCGAGAGGGCCGTAGAGCATATGAGCGCTTTCCATATGAAACAGCCTTCCTCGAGATGGCGAGTGTAGGAGACTATAACCTCGGAGATCATGACAAGGTGCTCGAAATCTGCGAGAAGGTGCTAGAAGTAGCACCGAGAGATAGTTCGAAAACCTTGCGTGCGTGGTCTACGATAGGAGATGTGTACCATGAGCTGGGAGACAGCAAGAAGTCTTTCAAGGCTTATGAGAAGGCGCTTAAAATCAATCCGGATTATGCGTATGTCCTGAATAATTATGCGTATTTTCTCTGTATTGAGGGCCGCAAGCTCAAGAAGGCAGAGGATATGAGCTATAGGGCGGTGCAGGCGGAACCGGATAATGCAAACTCTCTGGATACATACGGATGGATCCTGTATCTGAGAGGTAAGCTTGATGATGCGAAGCTTCAGTTCAAGAAGGCTATGCTGTATGGCGGAAAGGAGAGTGCAGTGATATTGGATCATTATGCGGAGGTTCTTTATGCATTGAAGGAGTATGATGTGGCGTTCATATATTGGAACATGGCTCTGCAGAAGGATAACGGAGATGTTCCTGGTCTGAAGGAAAAGATACTTGAGAGAAAGAGGGAAATCGGTAAATGATGAAGAAAATATACATATTGGCTGTGGCGCTTGTCGTGTCGGTGATTTCAGCATCGGCCCAGGATGTCAGCATGCAGGAAAGCCGCAAGGCTAAACTTGAACGCGAGATAGAGCTTCTGGATCAGCAGATCGCCCAGAACGCGTCAAGGAGCACTGCGCTCCTGTCCAGCCTCGACCTGCTTAGAAAAAATATAGAGAATAGAAAGGCACTTGTCAGGGAAAGCGATAAGGAAATCCGTCGTTATGCTGACAGTGTTTATCTCAAGCAGTTGGCCATCAATAGGTTGAAGGCCAGGGTGGATACTCTTACCTCTCATTATTCACGTTTGGTAAAGAGTGCTTATAAGAACAGGGACTCGCGAGTGTGGTATATGTACATTCTTGCCAGCGATAATCTAGGACAGGCATACAGACGCTTCGGTTATTTCCGTAATCTCTCCACGAGAATGAAGGAAGAGGCTGTCAGGATCAGGCAGATGCAGGAGGAACTTGAGGTGGAGAGAGCCCGTCTTGCGCAATTGAAGAAAAATGCGGAAAAGGTCAAGGCAGAGCGTGTCAAGGAGCTTGAAAAGCTGCGTAAGGACGAGACTGCTGCGGCAAATATGGTTGCTCAGCTGAAGAAGGACAGGAAAAAGTACGAGAAGGAGCTTAAGGCTAAGAAGAAGGAGGTAGAGGCCCTCAATAAGGAAATACAGAGAATCATAGCTGAAGCTACTAAGCCGAAAACGTCTTCTGGAGGCGGATCAGCCTCTCAAAAGGATGATCCTGCTGCTATAGCACTCTCTGCTGAGTTTTCTGCCAACAAGGGCAAGCTTCCATGGCCAGTAAACGGCTCGGTGGTCGCTAAGTTCGGAAAGCAGTACCACCCTGTATTCAAGAATCTGGAGCTCCCTGCAAACAACGGATTGGACATCACTGCTCCTAAGGGATCGCAGATCAAGGCAGTGTTCAACGGCACAGTAAAGCAGGTGTTTGTGATGCCGGGATACAACCAGTGCGTGCTCGTGCAGCATGGAAAGAACTATTTCACATTCTACTGCAAGCTCGGTTCTGTGAATGTCAAGGCAGGTGACAAGGTGACTACAGGACAGGTCCTAGGAACCATGGAAACTCAGTCTGGCAACAATCAGATCCACTTCGAACTTTGGAAGGACAGCAAGCCTCAGAACCCGGAGAACTGGCTCAGATAATGACATTATGACAAAGAAAACCGTATTCCTGACCGGAAGCACCGGTAACATGGGCTGGGCTGGCTTTCAGGAACTATATGCCCGCAAAGAGCGCTTCAATATAAGGCTTCTTGCCCGTGACAGTAAGAAGAACCGCAAGCTCCTTGCTCCATATCTTTGGGATCCCTCAGTGACGATTGTCTGGGGGGATCTCACTAAGTATGAAGATGTGCTTGCAGGCGTTACCGGCTCCGACTATGTACTCCATGTCGGCGGCATGGTATCTCCTGCGGCAGACTATTATCCTGAGAAGACTCTCAAAGTCAATGTCTCTGCGGCTGAGAATGTCGTGAAGGCCATCCTGGCACAGCCGAATGCATCAGAAATCAAGGCGGTATATATAGGTTCTGTCGCCCAGTACGGTGACAGGAATCCTCCATATCATTGGGGTAGCGCTGACGAACCTCAGACTCCGGCGAAGTTTGACATGTATGCGCTTTCAAAGATACGTTCGGAAGAGATCTTCGCTACCGCAGGTCTAGCGAAATGGGTATCGTTGAGGCAGACAGGCATCCTTTACCCCGGTATCTTAAGTGTGGTGAATCCTACAGCCTTCCATGTTCCTATGGGCGGTGTTCTTGAGTGGGCTACCATTGAGGATTCAGGCCGACTTTTGGCTCAGGTTTGCGAGGACTGGGTGCCGGAGGACTTCTGGAACAAGGTATACAATATCAGCAGCGGCGAGCAGTACCGCATGACCAATTATGAATTCATGACGCGCATGCTCGGCGCCCTCGGCCTCCCTTCTCCTGAGAAGGTCTTCGAGCCGCAGTGGTTCGCCCTGAAGAACTTCCACGGCATGTGGTATACCGATGCGGATAAGCTTGACGAAATCCTGCACTTCCGCTCATATACGCCTGTGGACGAATACTTCGCGACCATGAAGTCGAAGCTGCCGTGGTTCTACTCCCTCGCCTTCCTTGCGCCTGCGTTTGCGGTCAAGATGTTCATGAAGCCATTCGCTTTCGAAAAGGTCATGGGAACACAGTGGTGGGTCGACAATGATCCCGAAAAGTTCGAGGCGTACTACGGCTCCCGCGAAGCCTATGACGCCATCCGCTCGTGGGACGACGTCCGCCCTGCACCACTGTCAAAAAAGCACGAATAATGAAAATCAGAATACTTGATATATTGGAAGAGACGATGGCTGACGGCCCGGGATTCCGCACTTCGATCTATTGTGCGGGATGCGCGCATCATTGTCCGGGCTGCCATAACCCGCAGTCCTGGGATTTCATGGGTGGCAGGGAAGTGACCGTCGAGGAACTTTTGGAGGTGGTCAAGGCAGATGAGTTCGCCAACGTCACATTCTCCGGCGGCGACCCTCTCTACCAGGTAGAGGCCTTCACGGAGCTGGCTCGCCGCATCAAGGAGGAGACCGGAAAGAACATCTGGTGCTACACCGGGTTCACATACGAGGAGATCCTTGCAGACGAGCGCCTGAGACAGATCCTCCCATACATCGACACCCTCGTCGACGGTCCGTTCGTAGCCGAACTCCGTGATCCGGAACTCCACTTCCGCGGCAGCTCCAATCAGAAGATCATTCATCTGACAGAAAAAAAAGACGATGCCATTCCTGGCACCGTCTCGGTTATACTTTATAAATAAAATTATTCGTGTACGACGCGGTCACGGAGCTCGGCGAGCTTACCGCTGTTCCAGCGGCTTGTAGTGCCGACGAGATAACCGGTGATTCGCTGGAGCTGGTCGATGTGCTCTCCACCGCAGTGAGGACACTTTACAAGACCCTTCTCAGCATTCTCATATCCGCAGTCCATGCAGCGGTTGCGGTTGTGGTTCACTGAACAGTATCCGATATCATACTTGTCCATAAGGTCTACGATTGACATGATAGCCTCAGGGTTGTGTGTCGCATCTCCGTCGATCTCCACATAGAATATGTGTCCGCCTCCTGTGAGCGCGTGGTATGGCGCCTCAATCTCTGCCTTGTGCTTTGGAGTACACTTGTAGTACACCGGAATGTGGTTCGAGTTGGTGTAGTAGTCCTTGTCAGTGATGCCCGGGATAATACCGAACTTCTTCTTGTCGCCGCGTGTGAAACGTCCTGCAAGGCCTTCTGCCGGAGTTGCGAGCACGCTGTAGTTGTGCTTGTATGTCTCGCAGAACTCGTTCACCTTGCTTCTCATGAAGTTCACGATACGGAGTCCGAGCTCCTGTGCCTCAGCAGACTCTCCGTGGTGCTTGCCGATAAGGGCGATGAGACACTCTGCAAGTCCGATGAAGCCGATTCCGAGTGTTCCGTGGTTGATTACCGACTCGATGCTCTCGTGCTCAGCGATCTTCTCGCTGTCGAGCCAGAGCGCTCCCATAAGGAGAGGGAACTGCTTCTTAAGTGCGGTCTTCTGGAACTGGAATCTCTCGTCAAGCTGCTTTGCTGCAATCTCAAGCACGTTGTCAAGCTTCTTGAAGAACTCGTGGAGCCTGTCCTCCTGATTCTCGATGTTCATGCACTCGAGAGCAAGCTTCACGATATTGATTGTAGTGAATGAGAGGTTACCGCGGCCGATAGATGTCTTAGGTCCGAATCTGTTCTCAAACACACGTGTGCGGCATCCCATTGTAGCAACCTCGTACTGGTATCTCTTAGGATCATCCGGAGTCCAGAGCTCGTGGTGGTTATATGGAGCGTCAAGGTTCACGAAGTTAGGGAAGAAGCGTCGTGCAGATACCTTGCAGGCGAACTTGTAGAGGTCATAGTTGCGGTCCTCAGGGAGGTAGCTTACGCCTCTCTTCTTCTTCCAGATCTGGATAGGGAATATGGCTGTAGAGCCGTTACCCACGCCCTCGTATGTTGTGTTGAGGAGCTCGCGGATCACGCAGCGGCCCTCTGCCGACGTGTCTGTACCGTAATTGATGGAGCTGAATACCACCTGGTTACCTCCGCGTGAATGGATAGAGTTCATGTTGTGCACGAACGCCTCCATAGACTGGTGAACTCGGCTTACGGTCATGTTGATCGCATGCTGGATAACTCTCTCGTCACCCTGAAGGCCGATGAGCTCGCGCTTGAGGTAGTCGTCTATCTTTATATTATAGAGTCTTGAGTAGTCCTCGCCGTTGATGTCAGCGATCTTGTCAAGTTCCTCGTGGAAGGTCCTTCTCACGAAAGGAGCCATGTAGAAGTCGAATGCAGGGATAGCCTGTCCTCCGTGCATCTCGTTCTGCACTGTCTCGAGAGAGATGCAGGCGAGGATGCTGGCAGTCTCGATCCTCTTTGCAGGACGCGACTCGCCGTGGCCGGCGAAGAAGCCGTCCTCGAGAATCTTGTCGAGCGGGTGCTGGATACATGTGAGACTCTTGGTAGGGTAGTAGTCCTTGTCGTGAACATGCAGGTAGTTACTCTTAACCGCTTCCTTCACATCCTCTGAGAGAAGACACTCGTCCACATAGGACTTTGTAGACTCTGAAGCGAACTTCATCATCATTCCCGCTGGAGTGTCTGCGTTCATGTTTGCATTCTCGCGGGTGATGTCAGTCGCTTGGGCGTCGATGATCTCCTGGAAGATCTCGCGCGACTTCGCCTTGCGGGCGAGGTTGCGCTGGTTACGGTAAGCGATGTACTTCTTGGCAACTTCCTTACGAGGACTGTGCATGAGCTCGATCTCCACCTGGTCCTGGATGTCTTCCACGCTCATGTTGTCTACGTTGATCTTGGAGATGGTTGCCGCGATTTCGGCTGCGAGGACGATGTCCTCACCCTCCTCTGTCACGCCCATCGCCTTGAGGATGGCGTCTACGATCTTTCTGTTGTCAAAAATCACGACTCTGCCGTCGCGCTTAACTACGTGCTTTACCATATACAGTTATCGGTTAAGTCCCACGCCCTGTAGGGGCATGAAATACATGTTATATAATCGGTTGAATTTCTATTCCTGTCATTTCGAGCGTAGTCAAGAAATCTTTGTCTGATACGGCCCGATTAAGATAGGTGACAAAGATAATTCAATTATCTTTTCTGCAAAGGGAAAATGCTGAGAAAAGATATTAACAAAAATAATGACCATCTGTTAATTTGCTTATTAACAGATGGTTAAACTATGGGATATTTTAGAATAAATCTAAATTAACTATAACAAAGATGTTTTATGACTAACCTACCAGCCATACGAGCACATGACGGTCGAAGATCATGTATTCAAGCTCGAATTCCTCCTCGTGCTCGTCCTTGTGGATGAATGTTGCCTCAAGTTCACCCTCCTTGCGGACGTTGAACTTCTCGACCTCGATCTGCTCTGCGAAGTCGACCCTGTTCTGGGACATTCTCTTGAAGATCGCCTCCTTTGCACACCAGTAGATTGCAAGCTGCTCGTTCCTCTTGTCCTTCTCCAGGTCATCGATCTCGTCCTCCGAGAGTGCCTTCTTCTCGACTACCGAGAAGTCTCTGTCGAGAGACTCCACGTCGATACCCACTTCCTCATCATCGTGGATGATGATTGCCACATAGTTTTCAGTATGTGTGATGCTGATGTTGGTTGCGCAGTTCTCCAGATACGGCTGACCGTTGTCATGGTGGTTGAGGTACATCTTCTCCTCGAACACCTCGTTGATGAGTGCCCTTACGGCGAGCTTCTGCCTTCTCTGGCTTTCGCTGCGGAAAAGCGAGATCTCCTCGAGTTCGTCATTCGGTACGGATGTCAGGGAGAGCAGTTCCTCTTCGCTCTCGGTCACGTGCCATACGGCGATTTCAGCCTTGTTGTCTAATTTCCTTCTTAAATATAGTGCCATGTTTCAATGATGTTCTATGAAATGGTGGAACTCGGGGTGCCTATATACGACAGACCTGTGTGTGCAGACCATGCACACACGCAGAAGCCGCTCTCCTGACCTTCGTCAGAAGTGCTGCCCATAACCATAAATACGCTGTTGGACAACGGATCGTCAGACATCTGATCCGCAGAGACTTTTTGATCTATTACTATAGGACTGGGAGGTTCCACTTGTCTTATATTCTTAAAATTCAGCCGCAAAGATACTAAATGTTTTCATATCTGAAAATTATTTTGTCTTTCAGCCGGCAGCCGTTTTTGATGGCCACGAAAAATGATGTAAATTTGCCATAATATTAAATAGATGTATGAATATGATGAAGTTTAGGCCTCTAGGCTTGCTGCTGATAACAGCTATAGTTTTTTTACAGGTGTCATGTATAAATGACAGTCTGTCCGAATCGTATTCGGATGGTCAAGGTGTATTGAAGCCGTTGTCTGTGCAGGTCGATGCCATGAAGACATCTGCAGGCGAAATCGCTTCAGTTTTAGCCGATCATGAGGATGAGGGCCTCGCGGAGGTGGCGTCGCTGATCGACGAGCATATCTCAAAAGTGAAGTCGGGACTATCTCTGGAGGAAGCGGCACTATCGGCGATGGAGATCCAGAAGAAACTGGCTCAAGCCGTGTCTGCAGTGTCTGATGAGGATCTGAAGGAGAAGCTTGCGTCTCTGGAGAAGGGAGTATGTGCTTGGATCGGAAACGATTTTACATACGTATACCCTCTTGTGTTGAAGTCGGAAGAACTTTGTCAGGCGGCGCAGGGTCTTGCGGATCTGAGTGCCGGTTTGAGCGGTATCCTCTCTGATGTGGAATCGGGACTGAAGGAAGGCGTGTCATTGGATGAACTGAAGGAGCTTTCCGAGTCGGTCGACGCTGAAGTGGAGCGTGCTTCGGAGTCCGGGGCTTCCGTGGATTCGCTTTTGGAGGAAGTGCAGTCGGGCTACGTCAAGTCGATCCGTTCTATTTGTTCTGGAGAGGACTTTGACGGTTCTGCTCTTAAGAAAGTCAATGAATCTGCTGCTTCCGTGCTGGCTCAGGTTGAGTCGACATATTCTGACCTGGTGGAGAGGATCTCGGAGTGTGAGGAGGCCGTAGCTGACCTGAATGACCGTCTTGTGGACCTGAAGGCTGACGTCGATGCACTTCTGGAGATGATCCAGTCTCTGACATTTGTTCCAGACCATTCTGCGGATTGCGCATATGCATATTATGAGTATAAGGAAGGACAGAGGGTACCGGTAAGCACCATTGACCTTGACTATATCGTACGTCCGGCTTCGGCAGCAAAGGGTTTGGTCGAGGCTGCCGCCCAGGGACATGGTGCCGTTAGTGTGATCGGGTATTATGCCGGAATGATTTCGTCGAAATCAAGTCCGGACTTCATAGACCTTGATATGGAGTCGGTAACGCTTGTGGACGAGACTCAAGGACTTGTAAAAGTATCGGTGGCTCACAACCTTTCGGAAGATTTCTATTATAAGAGAATCGGAGCAAGGTGTGCGCTGTCAGTGGTGTCAGGAAAGACGGACATGGTGTCGGAGTTTGTGGAGATCCAACCGAAGGACAACAGCTCGACAATATATGTGGAAGGAATAAAGATCTCTGAAGAGTCGATAGAGATGGATAAGGGAGACACCAGGACGCTTGCAGTGACCATCACTCCGTATAATGCGACAGACAAGTCGTGTCATTGGACCTCGTCAAATACGGGCGTGGTGACCGTTGATCCTGAATCCGGCGAAATTACTGCGGTCGGTGCCGGTGAGGCGACCGTGACCGCAACGACTAACGGAACGGATGAGTGGGGAGCAAAGCTTTCTGCAAGCTGCAGGGTGAAGGTCAATAATGCGATAAGGCTCAGCGGTGCTCCTTATGTCGAGGTCGGCAAGACTTCGGAACTTTTCCTTGATTATCCGTCGTCTATGATAGTGGAAAGCCGTGAGTGGTTCAGTTCGGACAACTCTAAGGCTACAGTGGACCAGCGAGGCGTGGTTACTGCGCTGGCTGATACCTATGGTCAGGCTGCAAAGGATTATCTCGACATCACCATCAGCTGCAGGATCAATGGCAGCATTGTGGTATCTCACGCGATGAAGGTGGTTGTCGCCCAGCCGAAGTCCATAAGGGTAAGTGGCCTTGCGGATGACCAGAACCAGGTTGTTCTGAAGGTTGACGGCAAGATGTCACTGGCGGCGACGATGTACCCTGAAAACGTGGATGCTTCCAAGTTCCGTCTGATGTATCAGAGCGACCAGGGTCTTGGTTGGATCGACAGTTCTACCGGAATGGTCAACGAGTATTCGAAGGTCATGAATCCGGGCACTGCATGGGTTTATATCGATGTGCTGAACAGGGATGACCATCATTATCTGGCCCCTGGCGTAAGCCTGAGAAGGACTTTGGCTGTCAATGTGGAGCCTTATTGGGTAAAGGGCATTTCATTCCCGTCGCAGACAGTTTCTCTCGAGCCGGGACAGACGACAAAGCTGACTCCGGTATTCAAGTCCGATGTGGATGGCGTACAGCCTACATATACCGACCTTGTCTGGACTTCTTCTAATCCGGATTGTGTTTCTATCGATCCTGAGACGGGAGAACTTGTTACGCTGGCTGAGGGTTCCGCAAAGATAACTGCCACAACATGCCATGACTGGTCAGTTCCTGAAGGATCAGGCCACATGTCGGCTTCATGTGATGTCATTGTGGAAAAAGCTACATTGGCGGTTAACGTGGGCGACTATTATTATAGTGATGGAACGTGGTCTACAGAAAGGGATTACAGCAAGACCGTAATCGGAATAGTCTTCGCCAAGGCAAGTCCTGCCACAGCAGACAAGGTCATGATGGCAGACTATCCTAAATGTACTCACGGACTTGTGGTTGCATTGGAAGAGTATCAGTCGGCATTCGGCCAGTTCGGTTATAGTTCAGTATATTCATGGCTCTCGGACAATGGCTATGAGGTCCCTGATACCTCGAAGCCTAACGGATATGGCCTGACCAAGGGCCTGAGTGCATATAGGTCTGCTAATCCGGGCTATTGTGAACTCTTTGACAGCGCCGGCGGTCCTGCCGCTCTTCAGAATGCGTCCGTCAAGTCCCCTGCAAGTTCATGGTATATTCCTTCATATTATGAGATGAGGTTGCTGTGGGAGCAGAAGTCGGTAGTAAACGGTTCACTTGCCGCAGTGTCTGCGGACAGGGTTTCTGATTCATACTACTGGTCAAGTACATTGAGGACATATAATTCCTACAATGACTGTCAGGGCTCTCCATTCGATATGGCCACCGGCGGCTGGTACGCTTATGATAATAAGACAAAGTCTTATCCTGTCAGAGTAGTCCTTGCATTCTAATCTACGAGACCATGAAGAAAAAAGGATTATATCTGTTTGCAGCATTGTTCGGACTGTGTTCATGCGCTGTGGATCCTCTACCCGATGATCAGCAGTCGGGTTCAGAATTCCGTGATGTGACGCTTATGGCTGACGCTATGACCAGAACGGTCATGAGGGACGATGCTGTCGTTTGGGAAGACGGTGATAAGATAGCTTTGATATTCACACATCCGGAAAAAGGCGCTTATGTGGCGGAGCTTGTTGCGGAGATTCCTGAAGGCGAGGCTAGGATCGCTAAGTTCAAGGGAGTCATGCCGGTGGGCGTTTCTTCATCAAGAGGATATGATGAAGACGGATATGCCGTATATCCTTCATCGGCAGTAAAGGCAGATGGAAAGGTTTCGTTCGCTTTTGCAGCGGAGCAGCGCGCAGCCGCTGACGGATCCTTTGCATCAGGATTGAGTCTGACTTCCACATCGATATCGTTGTCATCCCTTGATGAAGAGGAATATGGAGTCAGCTTCTATAATGCGGCGTCGATGTTGAGGTTTTCACTTTCCGATGGTGTGAAGTCGGTGACTGTCGAAGGCACTTCGGCTCTTGCAGGAGCCGCTCCGCTGGTCTTTGACCAGAGCGGAAGGCTGGTTCCGGATCAGGAAGGAAACTGGGACGGTGCAGTCAGTGCGGTGACATTGCTTCCGGAAAATGGAGCAGAGACCTTTTACGGGAACACTATATATAATGTACTGGTCTGGCCGGGAGAGCACAATTCTCTTACGGTAAAGATAGATTTTACGGACATAGGGGAGTATGTCAAGACAGTATCTCCAGTCGGCGGCATAGTCTTCGAGCCTTCCAAGTTCTATACGCTCAAGTTCGGAGCTGATAAAGACCTGATCCTCAAGGAACTTGCCTCGGGATTGGATTCTGCGGTAGGAAACCTGTCCGACATTGAAGGAAAGCTTGACGATATTGAGGATGACATCGATCAGCTGCTCTCGCAGATCCAGTCGATATCGCTTATGTCGGAATTTTCCGAAAATGCGGCGTATGCGCCTTATGCGATGTTCGGAACGTCAGCCCATAAGCAGGACATCGAACTCCGATATATGGTGCGTCCGGCATCTGTCGCAGCTGCTTTGGTGGAAAAATACTCCGATTCCATGTCTGCGCTTGTTACATGCAGGAAGTCTGCCGGTGAGGTTGAGTTCATGACCTTACCTTTAAGCGGGGTGGAACTCGTGGGGGATATCATGCAGGTAAAGGTCAAGGCTGACGGACTGGGCAACAGCTTCTATGCAGGAGACCTGCAGGCAGATCTGGCTCTTCAGATCAAGTCGGGCACTACCGATGTCATGTCTGATTTCGCAAGACTTTATCCGAAGCGTTCTTTGGGACTGGAGTTTACTAGAACCGAAGGTGTTCCTGTTCTCAGGGGAGCGGAGGTCTCCATACCGTTCAGATATGCTCCTACTGCAGACACATATCAGATAACCGTCAGTCACTCTGGAGCTGAAAGTGCCAGGGTACATGATAATGCGGGATTCAATACGGGTTATCTCAGGGTGAACATCAAGGACGCTGACCCTGCATCTCAGTCGGTGATGCTGACCTTGACGTCCGGTGACGAGGTGCTGACGCAGCGTATCACATTTGCTGACGGCGGACCATTCGACGTTTCCACCGGAGGCAAGGTCGATTATATCGGCGGAGAGGTGAGCCTTGTGGTCAGCCCTAACAATTACGGTTCATATACGCTCAATGTCAATGGTGGCAGCTGGATTCATGAAACGTTCAGCGGTGTAACCGGATATTATACACTGGACGAAAATCCGGGAGCGGAGCGAACCGCCACTGCTGTATACAGCATCGCAAATGCGCAGCCTGCAGTAAATGGTGATCTTACATATACCAAGACGGTAGCAATAACTCAGGCCGCATATGGCACAGCCCTGACGAAGAATTATTATTCGGATGGACATAAGCTCATGCTCAATAGCGCTACAGCCGGGTATACTCCGCTTAATATCGTGATCCTGGGTGACGGATATAAGAAGAAGGATCTGCTGCAGGAAGGAAAGTTCGAACGGAGCGCCCGCTCGGCTATGGATGCCTTCTTCAGCGTTGAGCCGTATAAATCCTTCAAGAACAGGTTCAATGTATATGCGGTGGCCTATGAATCAGCAAATGAGGGCCCTCGTCTGGAGTCTGTGTCTTCTTCTTCGCATTCGACTTATTTCGAGAGCTATTATAAAGGCGGTGGCAATACGTACGTGAACTGTTCGGATAACGGAAAGTCCAAGATGAAGAATGTGGTCCAGAGTACTCTTGGCCTCAGCGGGGATTCATATTACCGTACCATCGTTATAGTGCTTATAAATACATCTGAGGCTGTCGGATCGACTGATTATCCGTCCATGGGAACGTCTTCGAGCGTTGGCGACGGCTATGCTTCGTTCGCCATTGCCATGCTGGCGGCGAATTCTACCGGAACCAACGGTCTGATACGCCATGAGGCCGGAGGCCATGCATTCGGAAGACTGGGAGATGAATACTCTGTCAGCTGGTATACGGAGGCGCTGGTAAATGAAAGACATAACGTGGGATTCTACCGCAATGTCGCTACAAATCAGAGCTATTGGTCAGCCTTCACTGCCGCCGGTTACGGAAGTGATGAGGTTATGTATGACAAGTATGGCCCGTATACAACCTATCGCTCTACACGCGAGAGCGGCATAATGTGGAACAACAACGGTCAGTTCAACGCTGTTTCCCGTCATGCGATCTATGAAAGGATTATAAAGCAGTCGCAGGGAGCCGGCGCCTACAGCTGGAATTCGTTCCTGGAGTGGGATAAGAAGAATAGGTAACAGTTATTAGAAAGATTTTACTATATTTGCCAAGATTTGAAACTAAATGTTAACATTATAGAACAATTATGAACTTTTTGACTAACGACAAGCTTGTAATCGTAGGTGCTGGTGGCGCTATCGGTTCAAACATGGCTCAGACAGCTCTCATGCTCGGCCTTACTCCAAACATCTGCCTTTATGACATCTATGGTCCTGGCGTAAACGGTGTTGCAGAGGAACTCTATCACTGCGCATTCGAGGGTGCAAACATCACTTGGACAACTGATCCTGAGGTTGCCTTCACAGGTGCAAAGTACATCATCTCATCAGGCGGTGCTCCTCGTAAGGAGGGTATGACTCGTGAGGACCTCCTCAAGGGTAACTGCCAGATCGCTGCAGAGTTCGGTGACAACATCAAGAAGTATTGCCCAGATGTAAACCATGTAGTGGTTATCTTCAACCCAGCTGACGTTACAGCCCTTACAGCCCTCATCCGCTCAGGTCTTAAGCCAAACCAGCTTACTTCACTCGCTGCTCTCGACTCTACTCGTCTTCAGTCAGCAATCGCCAAGGAGCTCGGCGTTCCTCAGTACAAGGTAGAGAACGCTCGTACTTACGGTGGTCACGGTGAGGCTATGGCAGTGTTCGCATCTAAGATCACTGTTGACGGCAAGCCGCTCGCAGAGTACAACATTCCTGCAGAGAAGTGGGCTGAGATCAAGCACGCTACTATCCAGGGTGGTTCAAACATCATCAAGCTCCGTGGCCGTTCATCATTCCAGAGCCCTGCATACCAGTCAGTGCTCATGATCCAGGCTGCTATGGGTGGCGCTGAGTTCAACTGGCCAGCTGGATGCTATGTAAACACTGAGAAGTATCAGAACGTCCTCATGGCTATGCCTACAGTAATCGACGCTACAGGCGTACACTTCGGTGAGGTTACAGGTACAGAGGAGGAGATCGCTGCTCTCGATGCATCTTACGCACACCTCCAGGTAATGCGTGACGAGATCATTAACCTCGGCATCATTCCGCCAGTATCAGAGTGGAAGACTCTCAATCCAAACCTCTAATTGATCATTTCGGGGTGTTAAAATTCCCGGATTGTCATCCTGAGGAGGGTCAAAAACCCTTGGATTGTCATCCTGAGGAGGGTCAAAGACCCGACGTGAGGATCTAAAAACAAAAAAAAGTGCAAAATTTTTTAAAAAAGTTTTGCACTTTTATTTTTTCTCTCTATATTTGCAGTCCCAAATGAAAGGGAAACCAATAATCGGGGTGTGGCGCAGTTGGCTAGCGCATCTGGTTTGGGACCAGAGGGTCCTGTGTTCGAGTCACAGTACCCCGACATTATCAAAAACGACTACTTGAAATCAAGTGGTCGTTTTTTTGTTATCACCCATCTCTAAGAAAAATGTTGTTTTATGTAAGTTGTTGATACACAACGTGTTGGTTATATATCCTGCATGGCGAGGAAGGCAGGATGTCAGGGTAACTTGTTGATGTTCAATATGTTGTCTGGGATGCACTGCGGAGCTATTCGGCTATGGGTGGTGAGATTCGGGGAAATTGTCTAACTTTGGGGAATAATATGGATGTTATGATACAGGCAAAGGGAATAGAGAAGTCGTTTGGGGCGCTGAAGGTGCTTAAGGGCATTGATTTCAGTGCGGAAAAGTCGGAAGTTGTTTCGATCATGGGTGCTTCGGGAGCCGGCAAGTCTACATTGCTGCAGATACTCGGAACCCTTTCCACTCCGGATGCGGGATCGCTGGTGATTGACGGAATTGATGTGCTCTCTTTGAAAGGCAAGGCCATGGCCGAGTTCCGTAACCGTAAGATCGGCTTCGTTTTCCAGTTTCATCATCTGTTGCCTGAGTTCACTGCTCTGGAGAATGTCATGATTCCTGCATTCATAGCCGGAAGATCCAAGAAGGATGCTGAAGAGGCTGCCAAGGCGCTGCTGACTGACCTCGGACTTGCAGAGCGCTTCACTCATAAGCCTTCTGAACTGTCAGGTGGAGAGCAGCAGAGAGTGGCCATTGCCCGTGCTCTGATCAACAATCCGTCTGTCCTTTTTGCCGACGAACCGTCCGGTAACCTCGACTCCAAGACCAAGGAGGAGCTGCACAACCTCTTCTTCACTCTCAGGGACAAGTACGGCCAGACAATAATCATTGTCACACACGATCCTGACCTCGCAAAGATGTGCGACAGGTCACTCTATATGGTCGACGGACAGTTTGTCTCGCAGTAGCTGTGACAGTTTTGGGGCTTTTTTTGACACAGCTCAGGCTTAAAACCGTAAAAATGGGCAAAAACAGAGGTAGCTGTGACAGTTTTTCGGGTAAAAGTGATACAGCTCTAGAAATAACAAGGTGAGTACATTCAGATTCAAGAGATTCGAAGTCGTGAACGAGCGCAGCGCCATGAAGGTGAATACCGATGGCGTGCTGCTTGGTGCTGCCATGACCCTAAGGCCGGAAGACAGATGCATGCTGGACATTGGTACCGGTACCGGCACTATTGCATTGATGGCGGCTCAAAGGGTGTTTGGTGGTGAGATTCCAGGTAAAGCCGGGAATGACGGAGAGGATACCCGGGAGGAAAGTGGTGTGACCAAGATAGATGCTATCGATATCGATGAGCCTTCAGCTACGGAAGCGGCAATGAATTTTGCCAATTCTCCTTGGGCGGAATGTCTCCATGCTCATAATGTGTCCCTTGATGCTTTCGCGGCTATGGACGATGTGGCGGAGTCGGATGAGAGTCCGGTGCAAAAATATGATCTCATATTCTCCAACCCTCCATACTTCGAGGACTCTCTGACTGCTCCGGATGAGAGGAAAAGCACTGCCAGACACACCTCCGAGGGACTTTCATATAGGGACATCTTCGAATTCGCGAAAGAAAGACTCTCAGAAAACGGCCGCGTCTCACTCGTGCTTCCTGCTGACCAGGAGGCCGCTCTGTGCCGTTACGCCCGCATGTGCGGGCTCCACCTCTTCCGCATCCTCCGTGTCAGAACTGTGCCCCGTAAGGCTCCGAGCCGCATGATCGCCGAATTCTCAAGACAGAGGTGCGAGACCATTAAGGAAGAACTCCTTACTATACAGAATGAAGGACAGTATACTCAAGAGTATCTGTCCCTCACACATAACTTCTATATGTTTGCCTGAAACTAATTCCTTGGCTGCGGCTTTCCGTCGTCGCCTCCGTGGTGGAGCTTACGGATCTGCTGCCTTCTGAACTTCTCTTCTGCAGCATACAGTTTTGCGACCTTCTCCACAGGGAGAACCGCCTTGTATCGTGCCGCGATGCCGTTTTCAATGTCGTTGAGCTTCTTCTGTGCCTCGAGGTACGTGTCCAGGAGTGCTGAGACTTCCTTCTCGCTCTTCTTTTCTTCGATGGCCTTGCTCATCTCCTTATGCGCCCGTATCATAGCGAACATCGCCTCGTCCTTTTCAGTCTCGACCTGGTTGTATACGGGCCAGAATGCCTGAGCTTCTTCCGGAGTAAGCCCTACTTCCAAGGTCAGGAAGGCGATCTTTTCCGCCTTCATCTTCTCCTTCCAGTCTTCGCCTCTGCCTCTGTGCGCCTGGGCTGAAATACTCATGCATGTCATTGTCGCAACGATTGCGAATATTGTCATAATCTTCCTCATATCTTCTTTATTTAGATAATTCTATAAATTCTTCACTTACTCCTGTATATATAAGGTATTCCACAATGTCTTCGTCGGTGATCGAAGCGTCGGCATATTGCTCCGATATGTCGTCTTCGTACATCTCCAGATCAAAATATCCGTCAGAGAATACGATATAGTCTTCATGCGTCATGTCTTCTGCCGGTGTTGTCTTTTCGAGGAGGAACGTACCGGCCGTCACCATGAGGATGAACATCGCCGCCATTGATATGGCTGTATACAGCACCCTCTTGAACTGGAAGACCGGAGCCGGTGTCGGCTGGGCATACTTCGCAGCCCTCTCCTTCAGGGAGTCAAAGTATCCTTCAGGCACGCTGTAAGGGCATTTCCTGAGGGAGTCGTCATACATTATGTTTCTTTCTGAATTTTTCATCGCTCTATTAGACAATAGTTTATCCGAATGGTTTAAAGGTCCGCGTTTTCCAGGCTTTCCTTTATCTTGTTATATGCGTGGTGGTATGAGGCCTTGAGGGCTCCGACTGAGGTTCCGGTGATTTCCGCGATGTCTTCATATTTCATTTCATCGAAGTACCTCATGGCGAAGACCAGCCTCTGCTTTTCCGGCAGCCTCTGGATGGCCTTGTGCAGTTCCCTCTGCAGCGCGTCGCCATTGAAATAAGGATCTTCATCGATACGTGCGGCAAGGGCTTCTCCGACGGCCTCCAGACTCAGGGCGAATTCGCGCTGGAACTTCTTCAGGCGGTTGAGGGTCTCGTTGGTGGCTATCCTGTATAGCCATGTGTAAAGCTGGGAGTCTCCGCGGAAAGTGGGAAGGGCGGACCATATCTTTATGAATATGTCCTGCATCAGGTCGTCCGTGTCCTCATGGGACCATATGAACCGTCGGACATGCCAGTAGAGGCGTTCTGAATACGCCTCCACGATGCCGTTGAAAGCGAGTTCATACTCGCCTTTGTGGCATAGATTTATGATATGTCCGTCCTGCATCGTCATTTAGACCTTTAAAACCCTCGGAGGTTTAACAAAAATACTGTAAAAATTAAATCGCTGCAAAGATAGCCGAGCAATTTTGCTATCTTTGCACCGATTATCGATTTACAATGAAGAAGACTAGAAACTTTTGTATCATAGCGCATATCGACCACGGCAAGAGTACCCTGGCCGACAGAATGCTTGAGATTACAAATACGCTGACAGCGCGTGACATGGAGAACCAGGTCCTCGACTCTATGGATCTGGAGAAGGAGAAGGGAATCACCATCAAGAGCCACGCAATCCAGATGGACTACATGTATAACGGAGAGAAGTATACCTTCAACCTGATCGACACTCCGGGCCATGTGGACTTTTCTTATGAGGTATCCCGTGCAATTGCATCATGCGAGGGTGCGCTGCTGGTAGTGGACGCTACCCAGGGTATCCAGGCACAGACAATATCCAACCTTTATCTCGCGATCGAGCACGACCTCGAGATCATTCCGGTGCTCAATAAGATCGACGTTGACTCGGCTATGGTCGATGTCGTGACTGACCAGGTGGTAGACCTTCTGGGATGCAAGCCGGAGGAGGTGCTCCTCGCTTCGGGAAAGACCGGACAGGGCGTAAAGGAGGTTCTGGACGCTATCGTGGAGAGGATTCCTGCCCCGCAGGGTGATCCTGACGCTCCGCTCCAGGCACTCATCTTCGACTCGGTGTTCAACTCGTTCCGAGGCATCATCGCATACTTCAAGGTGATGAACGGAAGCATCAAGCCGGGCGACAAGGTCAAGTTCGTCAGCACAGGAAAGGAATATACGGCCGACGAGATCGGTGTCCTCAAGATGAAGATGCATCCGCGCCAGGAGATTCCGTGCGGAAGCGTAGGATATATCATTTCGGGTATCAAGAGCGCCGTCGAGGTGAAAGTGGGTGATACCATTACGAAGGTTGCTGAGCCATGTAAGGAGGCGATTGCCGGTTTCGAGGAAGTGAAGCCTATGGTCTTCGCAGGTCTCTATCCTGTCGAGACAGACCAGTACGAGGAGCTTCGTGCTTCGCTCGAGAAGTTCCAGCTCAACGATGCGTCGCTCGTCTTCGAGCCAGAGTCTTCACTCGCCCTCGGCTTCGGTTTCCGATGCGGATTCCTTGGACTCCTGCACCTTGAGATCGTCCAGGAACGTCTCTTCAGAGAGTTCAACATGGACGTGATCACCACTGTTCCGAACGTATCATATAAGGTATATACGACTCAGGGTGAGGTTCTGGATGTACATAACCCATCAGGACTTCCTGCCGCAACCCTCATCGACAAGATCGAGGAACCATACATCCGTGCACAGGTCATCTCGCGCTCGGACTACTACGGCCCGATCATGAAGCTCTGTCTTGACAAGCGAGGCATCCTGATCAACCAGCACTACCTTACAGCAGACCGCCTCGAGCTCACATACGAGATGCCGCTCTCGGAGATTGTCTTCGACTTCTATGACAAGCTAAAGTCAATCTCCAAGGGATATGCGTCATTCGACTACCATGTAATCGGATTCAAGGAGGCGAAGCTCGTGAAGCTCGACATCCTCCTCAATGGTGACCCGGCAGATGCGCTTTCGACGCTGATCCATGCTGACCATGCATATGACTTCGGACGCAAGATGTGCGAGAAGCTCAAGGAACTCATCCCAAGGCAGCAGTTCGACATCGCTATCCAGGCCGCAGTCGGAGCGAAGATCATCGCCCGCGAGACTGTAAAGGCAGTGAGAAAGGACGTTACGGCGAAGTGTTACGGAGGTGACATCTCGCGTAAGAGAAAGCTCCTTGAGAAGCAGAAGCAGGGAAAGAAGCGCATGCGCCAGATCGGCACAGTCGAAGTTCCGCAGAGCGCCTTCATGGCCGTCCTCAAGCTGGACTAACTGGAACGAACATATTATTGATAATCAATGTGTTATATAGTAAGGGTCGGAAAATTTTCCGACCCTTATGTTGTTAAACACTTGTCTGTCAGTATGTTAGGTGATTCTAAAATAAAAATAGGAAATTCTTGATAATATTACGTAACTTGCAAGGGTTGAGAATATCTGATAAATAGTATGAATAAGGCAATGTAAATAGTGAAGAAATACTTAATGCCGCTAGAAACATTTACAAAGATTATCCTGAATTATTAAAAGCAGTAGAGGAGAGTTTTAAATGAAAAAAATAAGAGCATTTCGTGACGAATGGACAGAAGATGATGTTCAGTTCCTGGTACAACTTGGAATCAAGGCGAACGTCGGTGCTAAGTGGGACTGGATACACATTGAAGAAGATGACCGCTATTTCCAAATTAAACAGCGTTGCGGACATAGGTGGAACAGTATAAGAGATCGCTTCTTTTACGAATATTCAAAAGAAGAGATAAATGCTGCCAATTATTATGTACTTAATGGTTGGAACGGTTGTGGCTATCCTCAGCCTGACCGAGATTTCAAATACGAATCTATTTCATTTGATGTGGGAAAGATCTGTTCTGAATGCGGATGCGGACGTGTTCAGACCAATGACTTGCGCGTTAATAAAGTTGCCAAACGTGGATTCTGGACATTCTTTTCCTGGCTCATAGATGAATTCTTTGTAAGTAAAACCGTTTATAATGAAGTTTTTGCGCCATACGGTATAGAGAAGCGGGATGTAATTAAAGGAGGAAAAGTATTGGAGGATGTATTCCAGCTTGTGATTCCAGTTATTGATGAGTCTTTAGATCTTTCGGATAGACGACATTGGCTGTGTCCTATTTGCGGAGAAATGAAATACGATTTCGTTCATCAGTATTATCCATACTTTCCTCTTCATAAGCACCCTTTGCCAGGTATCTACAAGACCAAGGAATATTTCGGCGCAGGACAAGGACATCAGGCTCAGCGTGTGATAATAATATCTAAGGATGTTGCAGATAAATTAATTAAGTTAAAGGACTTGAAGAAAGAGTGGCTGATTCCATGTAGAAGTGATTATAAAGATTTTGTCTCACAAAATAATAATAGTCTCTAGAGCAATAATATGATGGCGGATAGCCAATCTGTTGTCCACTGCTATTAATCCGAATACTAATATGCCATATGATTATGTTGTTAAATTTTTAACAGGTAATACAGATGAAAATAATAATGATGATTCCAGTAGTAATATGAACGGCCAACCTACAATATTATCGGCCAAAACAGATTCCAATAGCGAAGATTCTGATAGCGAAAGTGGCGATGAGATAAAAGATCCGTTTGAATATTATAGATTAAAATTTCATCTATATGATATTGAATAAAATATACGCGATATTAGGTTCATTATTGTTTTTAGACCTAATAGTATTAGTTGATGTTATTTTCAATTTATCCATTTTTATTTTTGGGGTAGGTAGTGTTCTGGGAATTGTTAAGATACTGACTAATTTAATGATCCTTATACTTGGATTGATATGGGTTTTCACTAAGGATGACAAATGGTCGAGGTATATGCGCTATGAAAATGGGAAAAGTTGGATCATAGCTAAAAATATGCTTCTAATTTCTATTTTGCTCAGAGTCCTATTTATAGGAAATCCCATGCTTTTGATGGTACTTCAAATAGTTAGCATCATCTGCGGAATTTATTTTATCGTAATACAGGCCTGGTACATAAAGACAGGTAGATGGACGTAATTGTGGAGAAAAATCCTTGACTACACTGTAATTGTCCAGCACTGTCAGTGACATAAGTGGCTCATCCCGCACCCGCAAAGGCAAGAACGAAGCCTGGAAAGACCTGATCGAGCAGGTCGTCAGGGACGTCGTCGTGTGATAACACACAAAAAGCACAAACCGTCACGGCTTGCGCTTTTCATTTATCTTTCTGTTCCAATCTCTGGAATTGCACACATTTCTAGAAAATATGAGACCGGTCAGAAAGAGACGAATAAGATTCTTAACCGATGCAAAGATCGTTGTCTTTTTCTTTTCCGGTGTTGTTGGTTTTGTTGTTTTTGCAGTTGTTTTACGTGTTGTAGGGCCTTGAGAGGCACTTTTTGAAAATTACGGAACCGGGTCGTATCCGTGTCCTCCCCAAGGGTGGCAGCGCAGGATCCTACGGACTGTAAGGTAAAAACCCTTGAAAGGGCCGTGTTTACGGAAGGCCTGGAGAGCGTACTGCGAGCATGTCGGAGTGAACCTGCATGTCGGAGGCTTGAGTGGAGAGATGCAGACCTGATAGAACCTTATCAGGAAGACGAAAGGCGCTATGGCGATCTTCTTAAGAGTCGCTCTGAACTTGCTCATTTTCTCGTGATTTTGCGATCTGGCGGTTTACCTTCTCGATGATCTGTCCGATTGCGGCGTAGATTTCCTCGTAGGTGAGGAGTTCCTTTGACGCATACTTGATCATGATGTCGATTCCCGTGCCCTCGGTCAGCAGGTGCTTCTGCCTGCGCCAGCTTTCACGGATCCTGCGCTTGTAGAGGTTGCGCTTCACCGCTCTCTTGAATGTCTTCTTGGGTACGGAAATAAGAAGCCTGGCATGGTCGTTACCCGTATCCTTTATATATAGGTAACTCATGCCAGGTACTGTTCCATAACGACCCTTGCCAAGAAGCTGTGAGATAGCTGTCCTGCCACAGAGTCTTTCTTTCTTTGGAAAAGAGGTATTGGCTGCTACGCCTTCCACTTTCTACTGGTTGTTTGTAAGATATATCTCAAGAGCCTTAGCCACGGACGGAGCCTCTGGTGTCGGTGCAGAAATCTCGATCTTGAGGCCGGCCTCTTCCATTGCCTTTACAATGGATCTTCCGTATGATACGAACTTGATGTCCTTCTGCTCGAACTCAGGATAGTTCTCGTAGAGGGATTTCACGTCTGCAGGGTTGAAGAGTACTACCATGTCGTAGCTGTGGAGGTCTATCTCCTTGAGGTCCTGTGGTACGGGCTTCACGAAGACCGCGGTCTCGAATGAGTATCCGCTCTCCTCGAAGAGCTTTGTCACAGCATCCTTGCTTGAAGACTCGGCTGTAGCGATAAGGAAGTTCTCTCCCTTGTGCTTTGATCCGATGAGTCCGATGATGGACTCCGGCTTGCCGTCGCCGAAGAAGATCTTCCTCTTCCTGTAGACGATATGCTTCTGGAGGTAGTTCGCCACTGCTTCGGTGGTGCAGAAGTATTTCATAGTCTCAGGCACCTTGATTCTGAGCTCTTCGCAGAGCTGGAAGAATGCATCGATGGTTGTGCGGGCTGAGAAAACGATTGCAGTATGGTCGAGAATGTTTATTCTCTGTGCGCGGAATTCTCTTGATGAGAGTGGCTCGATCTTGAAGAAGTGCTTGAATTCGAACTCTACTCCGTACTTCTCTGCAATGCTGGTGTAAGGCGAAGCCGTCGTCGGCTGCTGCTGTGAAATCAGTATTTTCTTAACGCTCATTCTATCAAAAAATAAGGGCTGA